>JAKRSE010000461.1 GCA_022402505.1 Fimbriimonadaceae bacterium
AGGTCCGCTCCTTGCCGAGGATGCCGACCAGGCTGGGTCCGCGAACGGTGGCGGCCGCTCCGTGGCAGCTGCCGCAGTTCTTCTCCTTCCAGACCCGCTCACCGCGCTCGGCGACGGTTGTGATGGTCGGGAGGTACCGGTTTCCGCCCTTGGCCTGCCACTCGGCGAACTCCTTGCGGCTCAGAACGTTCACCCAACCGACCATTTCCGAGTGCTGAGTGCCGCAGTGCATGCTGCAGAGCATCTTGTAGCGACCAGGCTTGGTGGCGGTGAAGGCCAGCTGGGTGTACCGGCCAGGCACCACGTGGTACTGGGCTCGGAAGGCCGGAATGTACATTCCGTGGATCACGTCCTGGCTGATCATGGTCAGCTTGACGGGGGTGTCCACCGGAACGGTCAGCTCGCTGTTCTCGCGGATGCCGTTCATGTGCTGGACGTGCCACATCCACCGTTTGCCGATGACGAAGATGTCCATGGCGTCTTCGGGCATCGTCCGGACGCGGATGTAGTTGATCGCGCTCCAGGTGAAGATGCCGAGCGCCAGGATGAGCGGGATGCCCGTCCAGGCCAGCTCCAGAACGGTGCTGTGCTCCGGAGCGTTCCGGCGGTCGACCTTGTTCCCCGCGCGGTAGCGGATGGCCAGGAAGAGCACCGCCGCTCCCACCAGCACCGAGAAGATCACGGTCAGCAGGGTGATGGCAAGGAAGAGGGCGTCGTAGCTCCGGGCATGCTCGGAGGCCTGCTCCGGCATGATCGGGAAGTTCTTGCCCCCAGGAAGATATCGAAAGATGTCCATTGATTCTCTGCTGGTTCAGCGGTCAGTGGTTCTGGCCCGCCTCCTTCTGGTTGTGGTCTTCGGCCCAGCGGCGTCCGCGTGCCTTGGCCTGGCGGTCGAAGACGAGCAGCGCCCCGACGAGTCCAATCAGCGTCAGGACCCCAAGGGTCTTCAGGGTGTTCACGATGTTCAGCGTGAGCCGGCCGGTCAGCGGGTCCATGGTCACGCAGGCCATGAAGAACGGCGCTTCATCCCGCTCGCCGACCCTGTCCTGAGCCGCGTCTCGCAGGGAGTTGATGAGAAGCCGGGTCGGATATTCGGTGCCGAGGAAGTAGCGGCTGATCTTTCCGGTCGGCGAGACGATGATCAATGCGCCGGGGTGCGTGATCTGGCCGTCTCCATCGATTCGGTAGCGGAATCCGATGGCGTCGGTCAGCTTGGCGACGTTCTCCTTGCTGCCGGTGAGGAAGCTCCAGTTCTGTTCGGTTCCCTCCTTCTTGTAGAGGCTCAGGTAGGTCTCCTTCTTGGCGGCGGCGAGGTTCGGCCCTTCGCTGGGATCGATGCTGAAGATGATGACGTCCGCCAGCCGGCCGACCTTGTATTCGTCCAGCTTCATGGCGTTGAGCGCCTCCATCAGCTTGTTCAGCTCGATGGTGCAGATGCCCGTGCACTCGTAGAAGATCGGCAGAAGCAGGACCGGTCGGCCCTGGAACAGGTTCCGGAGAGCGACCGTGTCGCCCGCCTCGTTCTTGAAGGTGAGGTCCAGCGGAAGAACGTCGTTCAGCTTCTGATCGACCCGAACCCCGGCCGACGTGGCGTTGCTGGGGACCTGGGCGCTGCCCAGCTTCGGAATCTCTTCGTACTTGCCGTAGAACTGGGCCGACGCCGAGACCACCAGACCGGCTGCCAGAGCCAGGGCGGCCAAAAGGCGCGTCACTTGGTTCCCGCCTCCCGGGCCGTGGGCGCCGTGGGAAGTCCTTCTTCGGCCACCTTGGCCATGGCTTCGGTGATCGGGATGGGGGTGTTGCCCGTGTAGGGGTCGGCGGTTTCGCCGCGGAGCACACCGTTTTCTTCGCGATGGAGATCGACCATGTCGCCCCAGGCGGTCCTATTGGACTGGATGAGCGGATGAGGCTCCTCCGGCATGCGCCGGAAGCCGGCCAGCTCTCCCTGCCCCATGACCCTGATGCCGCCGCCCAGGTTCCGCTCGATGACCCAGAGGACTCCGAGGGCGATGAAGAAGCAGGCGACGGTCAGGATGGCCGAGATGCCGACCGCCTTGCCGGCCCGGACGAGGTCGGCATCCCGACGCTCGTAGCCCATCTTTTCGAGAACGTTCAGATCATCCTTCTGCGAGTCATGCTTGGACATGTTCGGCCTCCTGGGCGTTTCTGCCGTGGACCTGGTAGGGGTGCGATTCCACCGTCAGGGGCTGCTGTCGAAGCCTCCAGACGAAGAGCAGGAACCAGATGCCCCCAAAGAAGCTGAGGCCCGCCACGTGGCTGAGCGTCGGCACCCAGCTGGAGCCCTGCCACAGCGACGGGCTCAGAATGTAGTGGATGTCGATGAATCGGAACACGAAGCAGAGTCCAGCGATCACCGCCAAAACCTTGCCGTTCCGCTTCAGGGTCGGGCTGTAGGGACCGACCAGCAGCAGGAAGGGCAGCAGGAACGAGCCGACGATGTTCGCCGCACCCACCGCGTTGTAGCCCGTCTCGCCGGACCGGGCCAGGTAGTAGACCGTGAACTCCGGCAGGTTGCCCGACCAGATGATCAGGTACTGGCTCAGGCTGAAGTAGCCCCAGACCATCGTCAGGGCGAGCAGCATGTGGCCGATGTCCTTGAGCAGCGTCGGGTCGAGGGCGTCCGCGAAGGGAGCCTTGTTGCTCTGGGTGCCGATCACCATGATCGCCAGCGAGAGGGCGGCAATCCCGAATCCAATCATCATCCAGACGCCGTAGATGGTGCTGAACCAGTGAACGTCCAGGCTCATCGCCCAGTCGGTCATGGCGAAGTTGATCACCAGCACGTATCCAACGAGCATCAGTCCGGCCCAATAGTTTCGGGCGTCGCTGTATTTCTTGTCGCCCGTCTTGATCTCCATCTGGAGCTTGTCGCCCAGCCACTTCATGCAGAAGGCGAGCAGAGCGAAGAAGACCACCCACCGGGTGATGAAGAACCATGAGGTCAGGTAGGGCATCTTGCCCGCGACGATCGGGTCGGAGGCGACGACTTCCGGCCGCATCCACTTGTAGATCTCCGGCCCCCAGATGGTCGCCACCGGGGCGAAGAGCAGGCCGGTCACCAGCAGGTTGACCCAGCCGCCGCCCGCCTCCCAGACTCGGTAGAGAGCGGCCGACCACTTGGCTCGAACCACGTGGTGCAGGAGGGCGAGACCGGTCATGCCGAGAGTGACGCCCGCCCAGAAGAACCAGCCGAAGAACCAGGCCCGAGCGAACTCGGGGCCGAAGCCCGACTGGCTGCCCACCAGGAGCATCAGAGCGATTCCCGCCACGAGAAGCACAAGGCCGAGGCCCTGCCATTCGCGGTCGATCTTGGTGAGGGGCCGGCTCATGGAGCGGGAACCTCCACCGGAGCGGGTTCAGCAGGAGCTGCCGTCATGTTGAAGTTGAAGTTCGGGTCCTGGCTCTTTTGCAGAACCCGGATGTAGGCCGAAATCGCCCATCGGTCGTCCGGCTTGATTCGGGAAGCGAAGGGATACATCGACCCGTAGCCGTTCGAGACGACATCGAAGAAGTGGCCGATCGGCATCTCCTTCAGGCGGTCGGTGTGATAGCTGGGGATCGGCCGGCTGACCGTGAATCCGCGCTGGGCGATCATCCCCTGGCCGTTGCCCGAGGCTCCGTGGCACGGGGCGCAGAAGATCATGTACCGTTCGCGTCCACGCTTGATGAACGCCTCATCGACCTTCACCGGGAACTCTTTGACCAGCGTCCCCTGGCGGGTGTAGCCGGTGTAGTAGGGCGTGTCCAGCTTGGCGTCGCCGAAGGCGATGGAGCCGGCGGGTTCCAGCCGGGAGCCGAGCCCGTCGGCGAAGACCTTGGACTCGCTTTGAGGCTTGACCTTGGACTGGACCCACATGTCCAGGTGGCAGCCGCCCGCCAAAACGGCCAGACCGGCCAGCATCAGGAAGGTTGCGCTTCGCTTCATGGAGATCAGTAGCCCTCCGAGGTCTGGATGACCTCCACCGACTTGGGATTGAGACTTTCAAGGAAGTCCACGACCCGGGCCGGATCGTAGTTGGGGTCGTCCGCCTCGATGCAGAGGATGAACCCGTCCTGACTGGCGCGGGTCATCGCCTCGGCATTGAAGACCGGGTGGTGAGGCTTGGGCAGACCGTTCAAGGCCAGCATCGCACCCGCCGCGGTGAGGCCGGCGAGAAGAATCGTCAGCTCGAAGGTCACCGGGACATAGGCGGGCATGGCATCCGGAAGAAAGTTGGGCTTTCCGCCGACGT
>JAKRSE010000462.1 GCA_022402505.1 Fimbriimonadaceae bacterium
CCCGGCGAGCAGAAGAAGGATGAGCGGCCTGGCCATGCCTCCATTCTGCCCCAGCCGGGAGAGGTCGAGGTCAGGCCTGGGGCTCGGCTTCGATTGCGGGAGAGTCGACCTGGATCTGGATCGTCCGCTGCGCCGGCTCTCGACGCGGGATGCGGACCGTCAGGAGGCCGTTCCTGAATTCGGCCGTGATGCCTTCCAGATTGAGCCCCTCCGGCAGTCGGATCGACCGGGTCGCCTCGGCCGTCGCCACCTCGCGGCGATAGACCTTGGCATCCTGGAAGAGGGCTTCGTCAGCCTGCCCTCCAGAGATGGTGAGCACGCGGCCCTCCAGGCGGACATCCACGGAGCCCGGCTCGGCCCCCGGGAAGGGAGCGCGGAGAATCAAGGCGTCCTCCTTCTCCAGGATGTCCATCGGCAGGAATCCGGTCTGAGGGCGGGCAGGGGCGGCGAAGAAGCTCTCGAACAGGCGGCCGACGCGATCGAGCTCGCCGAATCCGGGTTCAGAGTGGGTGCGAATCATCATTCAGTCTTCTCACAGGCGGCGAAACGCCGCTCTTGATATTCATTTACTTGCCTCTTCTAGACTCATGTTGCATGACTGCATGAATTGGGACCATCGTCTCAGGCACCAGCCTGGGCTCGCTTCTTGGGGGGGTGGCCGCCGGTCAGCCGCCGAAGGCCTGGCCGGTGGTGCGGAAGTGCATCTTGGCGATCTTCGCCATGCCCTCTCGTCCGAGCTTGGGGGCCAGCCTTCGCGCCGCGGCCAGCACCGGGGCGCCGGCCCCTTTGGGAAGCGGCGAACCCGCCTCGCCGCCCAGTCGCTCCAGCCGCCGGAGGAATTCGGCGCGGGCCAGGATGGAGGCCGCGGCGACGGCCAGGTCGCTCTCCGCCCGCACCATCGAGGTCAAGTCCACGTCGATCCCCTTCGCCTTCAGGGTCCGCTCCAGGCCCTGAGGGTTGGCGAAGCGGTCGCTGATGACGCGCCGGCAATCGACGTTTTCGCGGCAGTTCTGAATCGCCTGGGCGTGGCCCCACTCCAGGAGGCGGTTCAGGTTGCCGATCTTGGCGTACAGCTGGTTGTACTTCTCCGGGCCGACGGCGACGACGGCATGGGGGCAGACCTCTCGGATCACCCCGGAAAGTCGAAGAGCCTGGGCGTCGCTCAGCTTCTTGGAGTCGCAGACCCCCTCCAGTTCGGCCTCATGCTCCGGCCCGACATAGCAGGCGGCGATGACGAGGGGACCGAAGTAGTCTCCCTTCCCGCTCTCGTCCACTCCAATCCGCCCCGACTCGTCCATGCAGGCAGGAGCATATCCGAGCGGCTAAACTGGACCCATGTTCATCACGCTGGAGGGACCGGAAGGCGCCGGCAAAACGACGATCCTGGACGGGCTCCGGCGTGAACTGGAATCGCGGGGCCGGCTGGTGGTCCCGACGCGGGAGCCGGGAGCCGGGGCCTTCGGCACGGCGATCCGTCAGATCCTGCTGGACGGCGGAGAGGTCGCCCCCACAGCGGAACTCTTCCTCTTCCTCGCCGACCGCGCTCAGCACGTGGAGACCCTGATTCGTCCGTCTCTGGAGGCGGGAATGGTGGTCCTCAGCGACCGCTACGCCGACAGCACCGTGGTCTACCAGGGCCATGCCCGAGGGATGGACCTCCCGCTCCTCCGAGACCTGAACCGGCTGGCGACCGGCGGACTGCAGCCGGACTTGACCCTGCTCCTCGATCTCGACGTCTCGGTCGGCCTGGCCAGGCTCACCTCCCGCGATCGTCTGGCCGCCGAGCCGGCGGAGTTTCACCTTCGCGTGAGGGCGGGCTTTCTTGCCGAGGCCGAGCGGGAGCCGGAGCGGTGGGCGGTCATCGACGCGGCGGCTCCCGCCGAACTCGTCCTCGAACGGGCCCTCGTCGAGGTCCTGAAGCGATGCGCCTGACCGACGCCGCCGAGATCTGGGCTTCCGAGCTGGCCGCCGGCCGATCGAGCCACACGATTCGGGCCTACCTGTCGGACATCCGTCAGCTCGCCGACCTGGCCCCCACGGTGGATGACCTGAACGAGGACCGGATCCGCGGATGGCTGAGGGGCCGGGGCGGGGCGGCGGCGACTCGAGCGCGGAAGCTCTCGGCCGCCCGACGGTTCATCGCCTGGCTGCGGAGCACGGGGCGGCTGGAGGCCGATCCTTCGGCGGGAGTCGAGGCCCCCCGCCGGCCCCGCCGACTTCCCAAGGCCCTCACCCGAACTCAGGCGGAGGCTCTGCTCTCGGTCCAGCCCGCCGGCCGCTCGCCGCTTCGAGATCGGGCCCTGATCGAGCTCGCCTACGGAGCCGGTCTGCGGGCGGCCGAGCTGGCCGGGGTCGATCTCGGCGACCTCGACCTGCGTGAATCGACGGTCCGGGTCTTCGGCAAGGGCGCGAAGGAGAGGATCGCCCTCTTCGGAGAGCCATGCCGAGCTGCCCTGGCCGCCTATCTGACCGAAGAGCGGACCGCTCCGGCCGAACAGACTGCAGTTTTCACCAATCGACAAGGCGGCCGACTGACCACCCGTTCCATCCAGAACATTGCCAAGAAATGGGCGCTCCAGGCGGGGCTGATGCCGGACGTTTCACCGCACACTCTGCGCCACTCCTTTGCGACTCATCTGCTCGACGGCGGAGCGGACCTGAAGACCGTTCAGCAGCTTCTCGGGCATCAGAGCCTTGTCGCCACCCAGATTTACACCCATGTTTCCGTGGAGCGCTTGAGGGATACTGTCCAGAAGAGCCACCCACGGTCCGAGGAGAATTGCTAGAGCGATCATTCCACTCAGCCCCGACCGGGACGGCAGGCCGAATCTGTGCCCGCCGCCGCCCCAACCCAGGCAGGGCCGAATGCTGGAAAGCAATCTCTTTGCATGTGCAACATTCATGGGCACTTATGCCGCAGGCCAACCTGAAGGTCTTCCGGCATTGCAGCCATGGGGAGATCCCCTGAAGGATGCGCGACTCCTCTGCCGCCATGCGCCGTGAGTGGCCCCTTCAGACCGCCATTTTCTTCGATCTGGCGGCCTTCACCATCGTCCTGGTGGACTTCCAGTTTCGCGCCGAAGAGTTCGGCATTCCGGGCCTCTGGATCGGAGCGTTGCTGGCCTCGACATTCCTGGTGCAGCTCCTGGCCTCGCCGAGGTGGGGGCTGGCTGCCGACCGCCTGGGGAGGAAGCGGGTCTTTCTGGCCTGCACCCTCTTCAGTCTTGTTTCCATGGTCCTCTATGCCGTGGCCTCGGGACCCTGGTGGCTGCTGCTCTCTCGGCTGGCGGCCGGGCTGGGAGCGGCGAACACGGCCGTCGCCCAGGCGGCGGTTTCGGACGCCTACCCGGAGGCGGACCGGGCCGGGCCCCTGGGACGCCTGGCCGCCGCGCAGAACCTGGGACTGATCCTGGGGCCCTCGCTGGGCGGGTTCTTCAGCGACGCCTTCGGCAGCCCGGCCGCGGGATGGCTTGCGGCGGGCTGCTCAGCCGCCTCTCTGCTGGTGGCGGCCGCCTTCGCCGTGATGCCGGCCGGGCCGGTGGAATCGGAGCCGCGCCGATTGAACCTTTTCGGCTTTCTGAAGGAGGCTCCGGGCCTGGCGCCTCTGCTCCTCGCTTCGACGACTGCCTGGTTCTCCCTGGCGATGCTGGAGGGAACCTTCGGCCGCCTCATCTCCCGGACCCTCGGCCTGGGCCGGCAGGAGTTCGGAGTCATCTTCGCCTTCGAATCGGTCATCGGGGTGGTGATGTCGGCGCTGGTTCTGGCCTGGATCATGAAGCGGGCCCCTTCCTGGCTCGTGCTTGGCTGGTCGTTCCTGGCGATGGGTGTCGGCTTGGCCTTCATGCCCTTCGCTCCGGCCTACGGGTGGCTTTTCGTGGCTTCCGCCGCCTTCGCCGCCGGCCAGGGGCTCAGCGGCCCGGCTGTCAATGTCCTGGCTGCCGCCAAAGTTCGCGAGGGTCGGCACGGCGAGCTCTTCGGCGTGATGCAGGGGGCTCGCGCGGTCGGGTTCCTCATCGGCCCCCTGATCGGTGGGGCCTTCTTCGACGTGTTTCCGGCCGGCCCGTATCTCGTCGCCGGGGGAGCATGTCTGGCGGCGGCGACAGTGGTGGCGGTCTTTCTTCGCCCGCGAACCGGTAACCTGAGCCGGCCATGATTCCGATCCGCGACAATGTCGGCTCTCGGACCTGGCCGCTCGTCACCTGGACCCTGATCGCCCTGAACGTCCTGATCTACCTCTGG
>JAKRSE010000463.1 GCA_022402505.1 Fimbriimonadaceae bacterium
CTTCGGCAAGGGGAACTTCAAGGCTCTCTTCGAGAGCATCGAGCGAGAGCAGGCCCTTCGCGGCACGCTGTGAACCTCCCGGCTCTCCCCGCAGACCGGGCTGAGGCTCGGGAGGCGCTGCAGCGGGTCGTCTACGGCCCCGTTCCCGAGCCGGTTTCGGTCCCGGGGAGAGATCGGGCTTCCGGTGTGGTGGACGGCCTCGGTGTCTGGCGGATCGTGGAGCTGGCTCTGCCTGGGGGGCGGATTCTGGACTGTCTCGTCTGCCTCCCCGACCGGCCGTCCGATGACTCGGTCTGGTTCTGCGGCCTCAACTTCGATGGGAATCAGAGCATCTGTCGGCTGGAGGGAGTGCCGGAGAATCGGTCATGGTCGGATCGTGAGGTCGGTCTGGGGGGTCTGCCGTGGGCGTTTTCGGTGGAGACGATTTTGGCGGCGGGTCATGCCCTGGTCACCTGCCATGTCTCCGATGTCTGCCCGGACCGGCCGGACCTGGCGGCTCCCGTCTTGGCGGCGACGGCTCCCGGGCTGGGCGCGGTCGGCATGTGGGCTTGGGGCCTGGCCTCCATGGCCTTGTCCCTGGCTCCACCCGGGCGCGCGGTTCTGGTCGGCCCCTCGCGGTTGGGGAAGGCGGCCCTGTGTGCGGGGGCTCTGTTCGATGGCTGGCTCGGTGTCGCTCCGATCCAGTCCGGAACGGGCGGGGCTTCTCCCTGGCGCAAGGGGGAGGGGGAGACCCTGGCTCAGATCACGTCGGCCTTTCCGCACTGGTTTGCTCCCTCTTTGAGCGCCTGGGCGGGGCGGGAGTCTGAGATGCCGTTGGATCAGCACTGGGCGCTGGCTTCGGTGGAGGCTCCGGGCCTCCTGGCTCTGGGGGCGGAGGAGGATCGCTGGGCCGATCCGGACGGGCAGGCGCGGCTCATCGAAGCGGCTCGGCCTTGGGCTCCCGCCGGGGCCTTGTGGGAGTCCCGAACCCGTCCCGGACGGCACGAGGTCACGGAAGCCGACTGGCAGCCGATCCTGTCCTGGGCGGACCGGCTTCAGGGCTGAAAGCCGAACACGCCTTGGAGGTCGGCGGCGTCCATGAGTTCGAGGCGGTTGCCGAAGGGGTCCCAGGTGAAGCCGCGGCGGACTCCGGGCCAGAGATCATCGTATTCGAACCGGAAGCCGGCGTCCTCCAGTCTTGAGACGAGGCCGGCGAGGTCGTCGGTGACGAGGGCCGGGTGGGGCGGGTCGATGGGCTTCCAGGCGGGGTCGGCTTGGAGGTGGATGTGCCGCCCATCTGGGAAGCGCAGCCAGGCTCCGGTGACGCCCATCGGTTCCGGTTTTGGGATGCGCTCCAGCCCGAGCAGATCAACGTAGAAGGCGAGCCCTTCCGCCTCGCCGCCGGGCGGGATGGGGAGGGTGACGTGGTGGATGGAGCGGATCATCGGGGTTCAGGCGAACTGGGAGAGGAAGCGCCGGTCGTTCTCGAAGAAGTGGCGGAGGTCGTCGACGCCGGCGGCCATCATCGGGATCCGCTCGACGCCGAGGCCGAAGGCAAAGCCGGAGAATCGGTCGGTGTCGATGCCGTAGGCTTCCAGGATGTTCGGGTGGATGAGGCCGGCTCCGCCGAGCTCGACCCAACGTCCGCCGAAGAGCTTCGGGGTCGAGATCGCATAGTCCACGCCGGGCTCGACGAACGGGAAGAAGTCGGGGCGGAATCGGACCTGGACCTCGCTGCCGAACATCTCTCGGGCGAAGGCGCCGAGGGTGCC
The DNA here is from genome assembly GCA_022402505.1 of Fimbriimonadaceae bacterium. Classification (GTDB taxonomy): domain Bacteria; phylum Armatimonadota; class Fimbriimonadia; order Fimbriimonadales; family Fimbriimonadaceae; genus JAKRSE01. The sequence goes on from JAKRSE010000463.1 coordinate 1,752, forward strand.
CTTGAGGTGGGCCATCGAGATTCCCTCGTCGATCATGAAGGCATCCACTTGGTGGAATGTGTGGTTGTGGGTGCGGTCGACGGCTTCGTTGCGGAAGGTGCGGCCGACGGTGAAGACCCGCAGGGGCGGCTTCTGACCTTCGAAGACCCGGCCCTGAAGCGCGGTGCATTGGGTCCGGAGCAGGAGATCGTCGGTGATGTAAAAGGTGTCCTGCTCGTCCATCGCCGGGTGGTCGGGAGGATAGTTCAGGGCGTCGAAATTGTATCGGAAATGTTCAAGTTCTGGCCCTTCTTGGTAGACGAATCCGAGCGAGCCAAGCACGTTCTGGATCCGACGCATCGTGAGGTTGAGGATGTGGGGGCGGCCGGCGGTCGGGCTCTGGCCGGGGAGCGTGACGTCGATCCGCTCCTGCTGGAACTGCACCAGCTGCTCGGCGGCGTGGAGTCGAGCGCGTCGTTCCTCGATCTCGGCTTCCAGGGCGACCTTGGCTCCGTTCACAGCGGCGCCGAAGGGCTGCCGCTGGTCGGGGGCCAAGGCGCCGATGCCCTTCAGGAGTCCGGACAGCTCGCCGGACTTGCCCAGGAACTTTCGGTGAACCTGCGTCACGGCATCGGAGTCGGCGGCTGCCGCCAGCATCTGCCGAGCCTGGGAAAGAAGGACTTGAATCTGCTCCATGGAGGCGTCCGAGTCCCCCAGGATATCCGATGCGGCCGCGGTTCGATCAGACGTGGGCGGCGGTGAACCAGACGACCCAGACGATGATGTAGGCGATCGCACCCGTCAGGGCGGCTCGGCGGACGAAGACGAGATTCTTGTGGGCGTGCCGGGCCATGACGTACCAGGCAACGACCAGGGTGAGGCCCTTCACGAAGGCGAAGGTCCATTCGCTGTGCTCGATGAGCGGCTTCATCAGCGGGTTCAGCTCGGTGATGAGGCCCTTGGCGTGGAGGACGGCGGTGGCGACGAGGTCAAGGAATCCGACGAACATCAGCAGGGCGATGGCTCGGGTCGGCATGACGGCTCGCTTCCACTGCTGGGTTCGTACTGAGTTCATCGGCGGCGTCCTGGGCGATCGCCTCAACGATCCGGTCTTGGATCTGTCGGAGAGCCGCACTCGGGCCGGGAGCACTGTTGAAGATGATGCTCACGTACCTTTCGTTCGGCAGCCCCGGGTTGAGGATCCCGCTGAGACTGCTGACTGCATTGATCGTGCCGGTTTTCCCGATAAAATTGCCGGTTCGCAGCCTGTTTCGGAGAGTTCCCTCTCCGCCGGCCGCCAGGGCCTCACGATATTCGGCCGCCCACGGCTGATTCTGGGTCCAGCGAAGGATGGCGACGACCGATCGCGGAGTGAGGAGGTTCTGTCGGCTGAGCCCGCTGCCGTCTCGAGGCCGGAGATCGCCGGCTTCCAGGCCGGCCGCCTGGGTGAGGAAGGCGTTCATCCGTTCCGCCGCGTCGCCATAGGGTTCGTTCGGCAGAGGAGCCTGTCGGGCGGCGGTGAGGAGCATCAGGTGCTCGGCGATCTGGTTGTCGCTGGGCTCCAGGCAGCTCTTGATCAGGAGTCGGATGGGCGGCGAAGTCAGGGTGAAATCGGGCGCACGATTGGGCAGGGTGGCTCCGGGGAAGTTCACGAGCCGTCCGCCCAGCAGCCCGGCGGCGGCGATGTCCGGGTCGGGAAGAGCGAAGCGGCCCAGGGCAGTCCTGGCCTGGGGAAGCCGGCCGAAGACGTCTGCCTTGGCCAGCCAGGGGTTGTACCGGACCCGAGGATTCCCGTCGCCGCCCCGGGTCTGAAGCTTGATTCCATAGGCGGAAGGCGGAGGAATGAGGCGGCCCTGTTCGGCGGCCAGGCTCCAGACGCCTTGGTCCACGGTCAAAGCAGTGATCTGGGGGGCGTAGGTGAAGGGGAGGTCGTCCCATTCCCAGCTCGGCGGAGTGCCCGCCCGGAAGGCTTGGCGGGCGACGACCATGCTGCCGGCGGGAAGCTTGAGTTCACCGCCGATTCGCGAAAGGTCGGCCGAGGTGAGGGTGGGATCTCCGGGGGCGTCCACCATGGCCCCGTCGGCGGTCCGCCAGATGCGGGTCTGGAGGGTGGCCTCGGGCCCCAGCACGCCGATCGCATAGGCAGTCGAGAGGATCTTTTGGTTCGAGGCCGGGATGACTCGGGTTTCGGCATCCCGCTCGTAGAGCACACGCCCCTGGGAATCGGTGACGAGGAGGCCGACCTGGGCTCCTTTCAGCGGAGCCGAGTCCAGGATGGAGTCCAGGTCGGCCTGCAGGTTGGCGGCGAGGAGGATGGCGGAGATCATCGGGTCAGGTCCTTTCGTCCGGGAAGACGGGCTCGGGGTGGTGATCGTTGCTTTCCATCTCGATGTCGTCGGCCATGCCTTCTGCGAATTCGCGCAGGAGGGGTTCCGGATCTTCGCGAGCGGCGCGTCGGAGGGCGGCGACGACCTG
>JAKRSE010000464.1 GCA_022402505.1 Fimbriimonadaceae bacterium
GCCATGAGCACCATGCCCGGACCGCCGCCCGCTGTCCGGTCATCCACGGGGCGGTGGCGATCCGTCGCGAAGGTCCGCGGGTCCGCCAGGTGGAGCCGGGCCGCCCCGGAGGCAAGGGCCCGGCCCGGAATGCCGTGAGACAGGGCATCCCGAACCAGGTCCGGAAAGAGCGAAACGACGCCGATCTCCACCCGACTCAGCCCTTGACACCGCCCAGCATGATCCCCGACACAAAGAACCGCTGACCGATCAGGAAGAGCACGATGAGAGGCACGACGCTCATGACGCTGGCCGCCATCAAGACGTTCGTCTGTCGGGCGTACATCGAGTCGAAATAGAGCATTCCGATCGGGAGCGTGTAGAGGTCCTGACTCTTCACCAGGATCAGGGGCCAAAGCAGGGAGCCGTAGCTGCCCATGAAGGTGAAGATCCCCAGCGTGATGAGCCCGGGCCGGGCGAGCGGCATGATGACCTCCCAGAAGGTCTGCCATTTGGTCGCCCCGTCGATCTCGGCCGCTTCATCCAGGCTCGGATGGATGGAGAGCATGAACTGGCGGAGCATGAAGGTGCCGAATGCGCTGAAGGCGCCGGGAAGGATCAAGCCCAGGTAGGTGTCCAGAAGCTGCAGCCGAACCATGAGGCCGAAATTGGGGACCATCGTCACCAGCCCGGGGATCATCATGGTCGTCAGGTACAGCTGGAACAGCAGGTCGCGCCCCTTCCACTTGAGCCGGGCGAAGGCGTAGCCCGCCATCGCCGAGGTCAGACAGATCAGGAAGGTCGTCCAGGCGGAGATGAACAGACTGTTGAAGTAGTACCGGCCGTAGGGAACCTGTTCGAAGACGGAGGTGTAGTTCTCCGGCTTCCAGACCGTCGGCAGGGGCTTGTAGCTCTCCACCTCGGCCAGAGGCTTGAAGCTCATCAGGATCATCCAGGTGAAGGGGATGAGGCTGAGGACGGCCAAAACGATCAGGGTGACGTGGATGAAGAACCTCGCCGACTTGACCCCCTTGATGTTGTCGGCGGCCATCAGTAGTTGACCTCCTTGTTGCCGAACTTCCAGTTGATGATGGTGAAGGTGAGGATCATGACGAAGAGGATGAGGCTGATGGCCGAGGCGAACCCGAGTTGGTACTCGGTGAAGGCCTTGTTGTAGATGTAGTAGGCCAAGGTGGTGGTGGTGCCTGCCGGGCCGCCCTGGGTCATGACGCGGGCCTGTTCGAAGCCGCCCTGCATCCCCCCGATCACGCCCATGACAACGATGAAGAAGGTGGTGGGGGCCAGCTGCGGCCAGGTGACGTTGCGGAAGAGCTTCCACCTGCCGGCTCCGTCCAGTTCGGCCGCTTCGGTCAACTCCTGCGGCACGTTGCCCAGAGCCGCCAGGTAGAGGATCATGTTGCCGCCCCCGAAGCTGCCCCAGACACCCATGATGATGATCGCCTCGCGGGCGCCGAGGCCGAACTGAGCCGCGACGATCGAGACCTGCTCCACGCCCAGGGCGAGGAGGTTCTGCGTGGAAAGCAGCCACTTGGGCCCGGTGACCGAGTCCATGCCGATCCAGTCGAAGAACCCTTCGATGATGAAGTTGATCGGCCCGAAGTCCGGGTTGTAGAGGGCCTTCCAGAGCAGCATCGTCGCCACGCCTGCGGTCACGCTGGGGAGGTAAAGGAGCGTCCGGTAGGCGTCGAGACCCCGGATCTTGCTGTTCAGCAGAAGGGCGACGGCCAGGCTTCCAGCGATGGCGATCGGCATCGCCAGCATGAAGAAGATGGTGTTCACGAAGAACAGCCAGAACTGGTTGTCGGTCAGGATGTTGACGAAGTTGTCCAGCCCGATGAACCGGGTCGGCTCACGCCCCTGGAGGTCCCAGTTGGTGAAGCTCGCGCCCATGCTGAAGACGACCGGGCCGAAGGTGAAGACCATGAACCCGAGCAGATTCGGGAGCAGGAAGGCGAGAGCGATCAGGGTCGTCTTGGTGGACTTCTTCACGGCTGCTCACCCGTTCGCTCGATCCAGAGCTTCTTCAGGTCGGGCCGGATGCGAGCCTGCCGGCGTATCCGCGCATTCATGTTCCGGGTCGCATCTCGCAGAGCGGTCGGCACGTCCTTCAGGCCCGACTTCATCAGGTCGATCTGCTGGTTGAGCGGAGTCAACTCGGCGCCCTTGACGAAGGGGTTGACCTCCTCGGGGGTCGCCTTCTCGACGACGCTCCGCCAGACAAGGTTGAAGTCCTCTTCCGGGTACTCAGGATTGAGCTCGAACCGCGGGCCCTGGCTGAACCGCTTCATGGGAGCCAGGGCGTCGGCCTGATCGTTCAGCAGCCGGTTGTATTCCTCGCTCGCAAGGTACTTGACGAACCGAACCGCCGCCTCGCGGCGCGGGCTTCTGCTGTTCACGAGGACGCATCGGGCTCCGCCGACAAGCGTCGCCCGACGCGGGTACGGCATCTCGACGACCCCGAGCCGCATGTCTGGCGCGTCCTTTCGGAGGAGGTTCAGCCACCAGCGACCGCCGAAGGCCATCGCCACCCGTCCGCTCATCAGAAAGGTCAGGTTGCCGGAGCCCCAGCCGCCCTGACTGGTCAGGGCCGCCTCTTCCTGGGGCGACGGCGTGACCCGATGCTTGTACATGAGGTCCTGGAGTGTGGTCAGCGCCTCGCGGGCTTCAGGCGTGTCGAGCATCGTCTGGGTTCCGTCTTCGCTCCAAAGCCGTCCGCCGAACGACCGAAGGACCGACTGCCAGGCATCGAAGGAGAAGTAGAGCCCGAACTGTTCGGGTCGGCCCCGGGCGTCCCGCTTGGTCAGCTTCTTGGCCGTCTCCACGACCTCCGGCCAGGTCCAGCCGGGACGGGGATAGGGCACTCCCGCCTCGTCGAACATGTCCTTGTTGAACCAGATCGCATCGGCGTTCACATTCGCCGGAAAGCCGTAGACCCGGCCGTCTCGAATGAATGAGCTGAGGGCGACTTCCCAGACATCATCCTGGGGGTCGATTCCGGCCTCGGCCAGCTTGTCGGTGATGTCCCACGCGACCCCGGAGTTGACAAAGGCGGTCAGGCTGTCGTAGCCGAAACTGTCGAAGAGGTCCGGACCGACCCCGCCGATCGACTGGACGATCACCTTCTCCCGGGCCGCGTTCATCGGGTCGATCACGACAAACAGATCCGGGTTCAGTTCGTTGAACAGCTCCACCTGTCGGGCCCGGACGGGATTGTTGTCCGTCGCCCAGACCAGAGTCGTCCGCCCGGGGCCGCCGGGGTCTGGAGAGCGGGTTGCCATCGCCACCACCGAGAGGATCAGAAGGATGGTCAGGGTGATCGAGAAGAACGCCTTCATTGGTCCAGGCCGGAGGGGCCCACATCGGCCCGCCGTGCATTATTCTAGACAAAAGGACCGGGTGGATGTCGCTCGGAATCCGCTTTATTCTGGCCGTCGGTTCGGTCAAGATCGGAGAATGAGCTTGACCGCTGCCTACGCCCTCTCTTCCGCCGTCCCCTTGTGGCTGGTGCTTCTCGTCTCGGGCGAACCAGGACCGGCAGCCACGGCCTCGGCTGAGCAGGCGGCTCATCTCCAGAACTTCGACCGGTTGGCCAGGGCCGGTCATCTTCAGGTTGTCGGGCCGGTCGCGGATGAATCGCCGGATTGTGTCAGGGGGATCGCTGTCCTGCGGGCCGCCGACCCTGAGGAGGTTCAGCGGCACTTCCAGGACGACCCCTTGGTCTCGCGGGGAAGGCTGCGGCCTGTGGTTCGCCGGGTCCACTCCTTCCGGGGAGAGGCTCGGTTGGCTGGAGTGGATCCCGCCCAGGTCGTCGCCTACCGCCTGGTCTGGCTCCGGCACCGCGAGGGTGCTCACCGTTTTGAGCCCAATATTCTGAGCGGCCTGCTCGGTTCGGCCGATCGGGCCCTGAACTCCGCGCCGAAGGAGGCCTTGTGGACGGCTTTGGTCGGCGGGCCCGAGCGGACCGAGATGATCGCCGTCTGCCCGGATGCCGGCACCGAGCCGGTGGTTCGCTGGGCCCGAACCTTGGCCATCCATGAGGCGGGCCTGACGCGGCTGGACGTCCTTCCGTTCTACACGATGCGGGGGGCCTTCGCCTCCGGCTTGGAGTAACCTTCCGGGCCATGTCCGAACGGGTCACTCTGTCCCGAGATTCCAACCAGGCGCGGGGAATCGGCCGAATCGTCCTGCAC
>JAKRSE010000047.1 GCA_022402505.1 Fimbriimonadaceae bacterium
CATGGAAGATCTCCGGACCCGTCTCGCTGGGGTGGAGCAGCCGGGCCATGTACCGTCCGAGTCCGACCTTGGTGATCGCGCCCTGGATGCCGGGGATCAGGCTCTGAGCCTCGGCGCACCCGGCCGCATCCGAAACGATCAGGCCGACGGGAACACCCTTCGTCCCCGCCGCGAAGGCGCTCATGCCGATCTCCCCCGTCTCGACCCCGTTCACCCAGAACCGGTGGACGGCTCCGGTGATCGTGTGCTCCATCACCCCCGCCTGGGTTCCAGACATGCCGTGATAGCCGACCAGGAAGGCGAGATCGAAGCCTTCGGCCACCCCGGTCATCATCCCGTCGCGCCCCGCTCCCGTCCCGGAGATCAGCTGAACCCCCGGCTCCAGCTGGTCGATGAGGAGGTTCTTGCTGGAGTTGTGGCTGTCCTTCACCAGGATGCGGGTGGCGCCGCCTTCCCGCGCCCCACGGATCGCGGCATTCACGTCGTGGGTCATCATCCGCCGGGCGAAATCCCAGTCGAACGAGCTGTCCCTCGGCCCTCCGGCCTGGCCCCAGCTGACCACCCCGGTGCATCCCTCGATGTCGGCGGAGATGTAGACCCTCATCGGTCCCCTCCCGGCTGAAGCTCGAACCGCCGCAGGGCCCAGTTCGGCTCCAGATAGACCCGTCCGATCTCCATCCGGAACGGTCGACGGGTGCCGGCATAGTCCGCCATTCCTTCCAGGATCGCGAACTGCCACATCTGATCCTTCACCTCCCTCGCCTTGGAGCCGGTCGGCCGAAGCTCGACGAGGGATCCCTGGCCGCCCAGTTCGGCATGGCTGCGAATGAAGGCTTCTGCGTCTCGGTCGATGTCGGGCAGGTAGGGCGCCAGCGCGGCGGCGGCGGCCCGGTAGCCAGGCCCTCCTTCCGCCAGAACCCGGCCGGCGATCTCCCGGGCGGGGTCCACGGCGTTCTGCTCGATGGTCCGGTGCATCAGCCCCCAGAAGAACAGCAGGCCGAGCACCGGAAACCCGAAGAAGAAGCCGATGGGCAGAATCAGCCTCCACGGGTTCCGGCGCTGGATGTTCATCGGGGCTGCTTCAGGTGTCATCGCGAAAGGGCCTCCCACAGGGCGAGCTGCAGGAACCAGAAGCATACGGCAAAAGCCGCCTTGAGGAGGCCCGTCTGCCAGGGCTTCAGGCCGCCCGCGGGCAGGCTGAGGATGAGGTAGGTGGCATAGACCTGGGCTCCGATCAGCCCGCCTGAGCCGACCGGCGTGTACGGCAGATGCCTGAGGACGAAGATCCGGTCGGGGTCGGCGGCGACCGATCGGGCGATCCAGAGTTCGAACCAGACGATCAGGAATCCGATGCCGGCCAGGGCCAGGGTGACCGTCCGAAGAGGGCTCTCGCGAACCTGCATGGCGACCCAGACGAGGACCGTGAGGATCATGAGGGCGTTGATCGCCAGGCCGGCCCACTGGAGCGCGGCGACGCCGGCGACCTGCGAGTAGTAGCTCTCCGCCGTCTGAGGCAGGCTCATCTGACCAAGGTTGCGGATCGTCAGGCCGATGAGGGCCATGCAGGCCAACCCGCCCAAGAACGGGAGGGCTCCAGGACCCCGATAGAGTCCGGCGCCCACCGGCTCCAGAGGTGCGGCCGGGGGATTCTTCACGAAAATGAAGTTTAATCCAAGCCGGACCATGGCCCCAAAACGGCCCGACCTCTGCACGGGCCTTTGCATAATCCGGCTACTTTGTCGACGCACTACGATGTGCTGGGGGTCCAGCCCCAGGCCGAGGCCGAAGAAGTCCGGAACGCCTATCGCAAACTTGCACGGGCCTACCACCCGGATCTGAATCCCGATCCCACGGCGACCGACCTCATGGCCAAGATCAATGTGGCCTTCGAGGTCCTCAGCGATCCGGTGCGCAGGCAGGAGTACGACGCCGCGTTGGGCCACAGCCGCGTCGCCGAGCCGGACTACCATTCTCCCAAGGCGGAAGCGAACCGGCCGGACTCCATCCAGACCCACATCCTCCACCGGCACTACCACCACCGAACGCCGATCTACTCCACCGCCTTCATCCAGGGGACGAGCCGGCTGGTCTCCAGCAGCTTCGACAACGAGATCATCTGGTGGGCGCCCGGCGTGTCCGACCTGGAACGGCGGCAGAAGCTGGAAGGCGGCGTGGTCGGCACCATCGAGACCAGCGCGCGAGGCCGGCTTGTGGCGGCGGGCAGCACGGAGCAGTCGCTGAGCTGCTGGGTTCTGGGCGGAGCCAAGCACGAAGTCTGGCGGCAGACGCCCAAGGACTGGATCTGCTGCCTGAAGCCCTCGCCGGATTCCGGAAGCCTCGCCCTGGGGCAGGTGGACGCTCACCTGCGGGTCCTGGAGGCCAAGACCGGCCACACTCGCTGGCAGACTCGGGCCCACGAGGAATCGGTGACCGCCCTCGCCTGGTCGGCCGATTCCACCTGGCTGGCGACCGGAGCTGCCGATGCCTCGGTCAAGATCTGGTGCGGCATGACCGGCCGAGAGGTCCAGCACCTCACCCGGATCCGGAGCACGGTGACCTGCCTCGCGTTCTCCCCCGACAGCCGATGGCTCGCCGTGGGAGCGGTGGACCTCTCGATCCGGGTCTTCGACCTGCGGACGATGGAGCTTCGGCACACCTTTTTCGGCCACACCAAACCGATCGAATCACTCGCCTTCCACCCCCGGAGCTGGCTGATGGGCTCCTGCTCTCGAGACGGCACGGTGGGCCTCTGGAACGTCAAGTTCGGGATCGGCCACGGGCGGATCGAGGTCAGCCACCAGCCCCTCGCGGCCCTCGCCTTCTCTGGGGAAGGAAATCTTCTGGTCACCGGGGGCCTGGACAAGGTTCTCCGCGTCTGGCAGCTCGTCCAGCCGAAGACGAACTGACCGTCGCCCTCGGGGTCCGATTCCTAGACGCTTCCGCCTGCCTGGATGCCGGGGGGTGGGCTGGGGAAGTCCATCGACTGCTGTCTTGGCGGCTCGGTCCAGAGCCGCCAAGCGATGGGTGCCCTGGCCTGTCGCCGGACCGCCGGGCCTGGCCAGAAACAAGAACGCCGTGATCCGTCGCAGGCCAGGTCCCGCTGACGGCTCTGGAACCGGAAGAAGCCAAGCCCCCTGAGGACGGCCGCTCTGGGCGCCCAAGGTTCGACTCTCGCCGGGGCGAGACGCCGGCTCCCGATCTCCGACACAAAGAAGGCGTGAACGCGCCCTACTCGTCGTCTTCGTCATCGAGATCCGGGAGGTCGTCGAAGTCGATTGCGTCCGCGTCGTCGTCGGGCTCTTCGCCGATCATCCGGTCGAGGTCTCGCTCGCGGCCCTCCTGCTCGGGGATGGCGGGCAGGCCTGCATTGAGCCGAGCAAGCCGGGAGTCGGCCAACCGGGCCAGGCTCGGGAGCCGGGCCGATCGGGCGAGAAAGGCGAGCTCGACCAGATGCTCGTGGGTCTGGCACCATGCCAGCGCCTCCTCCGCTTCGGCCTCTCTCTCCGCGATCCGGTTCCACACGGCGGCGGTCGCGGGGCGCAGGGGGTCCAGGTCGAGAGCGAAGTTCGGCTCGGCT
>JAKRSE010000465.1 GCA_022402505.1 Fimbriimonadaceae bacterium
GCTCTTCCGATCTGTCAGCGTTCCCGTCCTTGGGGATCGGGCTCTGCCTCCGGTCGAGATTCTGCCTCCGCAAGAAGGCTACACCTTTGCCAACAAATACACGCCGGGGGCCACGGCCGAGCCCTGTCCGCCGACCGGGATTCCGGAGGAGCGCTGGCGGGCCTGCATGGAGCTCGCCCTGCAGGTTCACCAGGTTCTGGGCTGCGAAGGACTGACTCGCACCGACATGATCGTCACGCCGGACCGCATCGTCGTGCTGGAGATCAACACGGTTCCGGGCATGACGCCGACCAGCCTGGTTCCGATCGCGGCCCGAGCGGTGGGGATGAGCTTTTCGGATCTGGTTGAGTGGATCGTGGCGGACGGCTTGAAGCGGGGTGGCCGATCATGAAGGGCCTCTGGGCGGTCGTGGCGGTCGCCTTCGGTCTCTCGCTCACCCTCAGCCCGCTCACTTCGCCGACCCGGATCTCGGTGAAAGGGGCCGATCCGGCGCATGAGGACCAGATCCGAAGCGACCTGGGCCGGCTCTCGAACATCGCCTTTGCCCGGATCAACCGTCGGTGGCTGGCGTACAGGCTCGACCTGCTGGGAGCCTATGACCGCTTTGAACTTCGGGGAAGCCCGCTCGGCTCGGCCGTTCTCGACCTCACGCGGTCTCCGCAGGTGGCACGGGTCGAGGACGAGTCGGACCAGGCAGCCATCCTTGTCGAGGCCGGGATGCTCGTGGGCGGGACCGACCTCTCGGGCAGTCTGCGGCCGCTTCGCCTGCCGAGTTCGATCCGCGAGCCGGCTGTCGCATGGAATGAGGCTCGGCCGATGAGCCGGAGCGTCCGACTTCTGGAAGAGCAGGGCTCGCGGCTGCAGGCGGGCACCACCGTGGTCGTGGGGCCGGGAGGCGGACTGATCATTGAGCTTCCCAATGGGAGGATGATCAACGCCGAAGCGAGCCGAACGGACGTGGCCTCCCAGCTTTCCGGCGGGACGGCGGATGCCGGGGCCCCGGACCGGGAACCCTGAATGCGTCATGCTTGCTTGAGATCGGATACGTTCATGTTGAGACCGACGAAAGCGATGAAATCTGGAGAATGGGCCATCGCAGCCGCTGCCTGTCTGGTGGGGCTGCTGATCGCTCTGGGGTGGAACGCTTCTGCGGCGACCGATCCTCCCCGACGGCCGGGGACCGCAAACGTCGCGACCCCCGAGGAGCCGGACCCGAACTCGGAGCTGAGTCGGCTTCGGGGCGAGGTGCAGGTTCTTCGAGCCGAGAAGACCCGCCTGGAGAACCTCGCCAGCCGAAACACGGATCTGTCCAAGGAGCTGAATGAAAGCCTGCAGAATACGAAGCTCTTTGCCGGCTTGACCGAGGTCGAAGGCCCCGGGGTCACCCTTACGCTCCGGGACAGCAAGAAGCCGCTCGAAGAGCTGCCCTCGGTGAATGACGGAATCATCCATGACGCCGACCTCATTCGCGTCATCAACGAGCTCTGGAATGCCGGCGCGGAGGCGATTACGGTCAATGGGAAGCGGGCCGGTCCGACGACGAGCTACCGGTGCGTGGGCTCGGTCATCGTGGTGGATGGAGCCCGGTTTGCGGCTCCGATCGTCATCCGCGCCATCGGTGACCCGCAGAACCTGGAGGGCGCTTTGAACTTGCCCGGAGGGGTCTTGGATGAGATTCGAGAGCTCGACCCGGACATGGTGGAACTGGCCCTGGTCGACAAGCACCGGTTCGCCGCCTATGACGGCCCGACCAAGAAGTCGCTCGCCCGCGTTCCGGCGGAGCCGGACGGGGATCAGGACAGGTCATGAGCCCCTGGCCCCTCATCGCTCTGGTCGTAGGCGTCGCCCTCGGCCTCTTTCTGGGAGTTCCGATCCCGAGAGAGTGGGGTCCCTACCTGGGAGTGATGATTTTGGCCGGAATTGATACGGTTTTCGGCGGCTTTCGTGGACAGATGGAGGGAAAATTCAATCCGTCCATATTCTTTTCTGGGCTGTTGGGTAATCTCGCCTTGGCATGTGGGGTCACGGCACTTGGCGATCGGGTCGGACTCAACCTGGCTTTGGTCGTTTCGGTGGTCTTTGTCATGAGAATCTTTACCAACCTGAGCCTGGCGAGACGTCAGCTCTTGACCGACTGGGCTTCCAGGCGGGACCGTGCCCGGCTGGAGCAGGAAGTCGCTCGGCGGGCGGAGGAGTCGCATGAGTGAAGGTTTGAGGGAGATCTTTGTCGATATCGGGGCAACCAAGTCGGTGCTCCTGGCCGCCTCCACCTCCGGGGGCAAGATCGCAGTCGATGGATTCGCCGTCCTTGAGGGCGGGCTGGAGTCCTTGACCGCCGCCCGGTTCGCCCAGGGGCTCGACCGGCTCGAAAAGGAGCTCGGGTGCAGCTTCGGCTCCGTCCTGGCCGCCTGCTCAGGGCCCGAGGTCACGACTCTTCGCAGCCAGGGCATCCACAACCTGTTTCCGACGAATCGGGCCGTCCGCCCCGAGGACCTTCTCGCGGCAAACGACCACAGTCGCCAGGTTCAGGGGCCCCGAGGCTCCGAGCAGATCGGCCTCTTTCAGGGCTCCTACTCGCTCGACGGAGTCTCCGGCCTCGCCGATCCAGTGGGACGACGGGGAAGCCGGCTAGAGGTTTCGGCGCTGGTCGCCTTTGCCCCGTCCGCTCTGATCGAACAGGTCAGCGGAACCCTGCCTCCTGCCCTCTGCCTGAACGACCTCATTCCCGGACCGCTTGCCTCCGGCTATGGCTGCACGACGGACCAGATGCGCGCTGACGGCGTTCTCGTCGTGGATCTTGGAGCCGAGTCGACCGGCTATGCCAGGTTCGCGCAGGGGCTTCCGGTCGCTTCGGGAAGCCTCCCATATGGGATGAATCTGGTGGCCAAGGATGTGGCGCAGCTGCTGACGACCGATCTCGCCGAGGCCAGACGCCTGGTTCAGGAGCATGGAACCGCGTCGCTGGCCGAGGTCAAGGACGCCGATGTCGTCACCATCCATCAGCTGAACGCGGGCTCTGGCCGGCCCCTGAAGCGGCGGGCTTTGGCGGAGATCATCGAGGCTCGCGTCGTCGAGATCGCCCAGCTGCTCCGACGCCGCCTGCTGAACGATTTCGGCTCGGCCGTCCCCGGCGTGCCGGTGGTTCTCACGGGCGGCGGAGCGCGACTGGGCGGCGTGGAGGCGGCTTTCGACACCGTCTTTGCCGGTCAGAAGACCTCCAGCCGGGCTCCGAGGATCCACGGCCCCAACTCGCGCCGACTCAACGACCCGGTCTTCTCCGGGGCAGTCGGCCTGGCCGTCTGGAGGTTTGAGTACAATGTTCAGGGCGTCGAACCTGTCAGTACGACAAAGCCTTGGAGTTCGGGCGTCAGCGCCCTGCAAAACTTTTTCAGGAGGGACGGGTCCTGAAGTGAGTTCGACCCCGTCAAATCTCTCTCCAGGGGAATCACAAATGGAACATCAAGGAGCAGTCATCAAAGTCGTCGGCGTTGGAGGCGGCGGTTCAAACGCCGTGAACTGCATGATCGACGCCGACATCCAGGGCGTCGAATTCATCGCCATGAACACCGACGTTCAGGCTCTGGACCGCTCCAAGGCCTCCAAGCGCATCCAGCTGGGAGCCAGCCTGACCCGCGGACTCGGGGCGGGCGGCGATCCTGAAGTCGGCCGAGCCGCCGCCGAGGAGAGCAAGAACGAGGTCCGAAAGATCCTCGAAGGGGCGGACATGGTCTTCCTCACCGCTGGAATGGGCGGCGGTACGGGCACCGGGGCGATTCCGGTCGTCGCCGAGCTCGCTCGAGAGATCGGCGCCGTGACCGTGGGGATCGTCACCAAGCCGTTCCGGTTCGAGGGCCGCCGGCGCTCCATTCTCGCCGACAAGGGCCTGGAGGAGCTGATGAGCCGGGTGGACACCATGATCACGATCCCCAACGATCGGCTGAAGGACGTGGTGGAGCGGCGGACCGCCATCCTCGACGCCTTCAACATCTCCAACGAGGTCCTCCGCCAGGGGGTTCAGGGCATCTCCGACATCATCACCGTCGCCGGCCAGATCAACGTAGACTTTGCCGACGTGAAGGCGATCATGCAGAACGCAGGTCCGGCCCTGATGGGAATCGGCATCGGCGTCGGCGAGCACCGAGCCCACCAGGCTGCGCAAAGTGCCACTTCCAGCCG
>JAKRSE010000466.1 GCA_022402505.1 Fimbriimonadaceae bacterium
CCCAGGTCACCAGATCGCTGAGGAACTGGGGGACGGTCATGTCGAGGAACTCAGTGGCGACGGGCAGGCCGATCTCGGCGATGTCGCGAAGCAGCCTGCGCGCCTCCCGCAGACCGTGGTTGATCCGGTGCGAGCCGTCCAGGAAAGGATCGTTGACGAACCCCTTCCAGCCGACCGTGCTGCGCGGCTTCTCGAAATAGGCCCGCATGATGACGTGGAGCCGATCGGAGAGACGGTCGGCGAACGGCTTGAGCCGCCGGGCGTATTCCCGGGCAGACTCCGGATCGTGGATCGAGCAGGGGCCGACGATCACCATCAGCCGGTCGGAGTCGCGGGTGATGATGTCTTCGGCCTGGCGTCGCCATCCGATCACCGCGTTGGTGATCTCAGGGCTCCGGGGCACCTCCTCCAAAAGAATGGCAGGCGAGATGAGGGGTCTCGCCTGCTCGATTCGGAGGTCGTCGATCCGCGGCTCCATCACGGAGGCGGAAGGTACCCGGGATCAGCCCCGCTCGATGCGGAACAGGGAGGCGTTGGAGCCGTCTCCCAGCGCGTAGAGGTAGCCGTCCGGCCCCTGCCGCACGTCGCGGATTCGAGTGCCCATGTTCAGCCGTTCCTGCCTGACCACGCGGCCCTGCTCATCCAGGTCGATGCGCCGGATGTCCTGGCCGGCCAGACCTCCGCTGAAGAGGTCGCCCTGCCAGCCCGGCATCTTGTCGCCGGTGTAGAAGGCGAGTCCGCTGGGAGCCGGGCAGGGAGTCCACACGACCATCGGGTCCACCATGCCGGCCATGCTGGTGTTGTCGCTGATCTTCGGTCCCCAGTATTCGACGCTGAAGGTCGCCTTGGGCCAGCCGTAGTTCTTGCCCTTTTCGATCATGTTGACCTCGTCTCCACCCCGGGCTCCGTGCTCGTTGGCAAAGATGCGGCCGGACTGCGGGTCGCGGGCCATGCCCTGGATGTTCCGGTGGCCGAGGCTCCAGACTTCCGGAGCGTCGCCCTGACCCCTGAACGGGTTGTCGGCGGGGGCCCGACCCTCGCCATCCAAGCGAAGCACCTTTCCGATGTGGCTGGAGGTCTTCTGCGAGAGGTGCCGGGTCAGCTCGCCGTTGATGGCGCTGGGCGGGTTGCCGCCGTCGCCGATGCTCAGGAGGAAGGTCTTGTCCGGCAGGAAGAGGATGCGGCTGCCGAAGTGCTGGCCGCCCTGCTTGTCCTGGGAGACCGTGAAGATCGTCTTGAAGTTCGTCAGGCGGTTCCCGTCCAGCACGCCGTAGCCGGCGTTCGTGCGGTTGGCGCCGTCATTCCCGGTGGAATAGCTCAGATAGACCCGGCGATTCGAGGCGAAGTCGGGATGCAGGACGACGTCCATCAACCCTCCCTGGCCGCCGGAGAATACCTGTGGACCGCCGGAGACCGGGGTCTTGTTGCCCTGAGCATCGGCGAGAACCAGTCCGCCGCCCTTCAGGGTGAAGAGCTTCCGACCGTCCGGCAGAAAGGCCACTCCCCAGGGGCGGTCGAGACCTTCCACGACGGCGGTCTTCGTCCATCCGGAGGCGGCGGGCGGAGGCCCCTGCGGCTGCAGGTTGGCGGAGGCGGAAGACTGGGCGGCGTTTTCGGCGGAAGACTCCGGCCGAGCGTCCGCGACGTTCACACAGGCGGCCAAGGCGAGGAGCCCAAAGGCGGGAACAGGGGCGAGGCTGAGAGCGAGGCGATTCATGGTCAGACTCGGCCGGAAATGCGGCACTGATCCCCCTTACGCCGGCGGCGGGCGGAGAATCGCATCCTGGGTCCGTTCGGCATATGCCAAACTCCGTTTTGATGCCGGATCCGTCCATCTCCCGCCGCGATCTGTTTGCGGGCGCAGCTGCCATGGCCGCCGTCTCGGCCGTTCCCTCCATGGCCGCCGCCTCGCTCGAAGCCGAATCCGCCGCTCCCCGCCGCAAGGGCCGCTCGATGGTGGACGTCCCGTTCGAACCCCGCCGCGAAGTCGCCGTCGGGATCATCGGAGTGGGAGGACGCGGGATGTCGCTGCTCGCCGACCTCTTGAAGGTGCCCGGAGCCCGCGTGAAGGCGATCTGCGACGTGGTACGCGGCAAGGTCGTTCAGGCCCAGAAGGCCTGCATGGACGCGGGTCAGCCGGAGCCCACCGGCTACTGGCGAGGCGAGAAGGATTTCGAAGAGCTCTGCCGCCGAGGCGATCTCGATCTGGTCCTGGTGGCGACGCCCTGGGACTGGCATGTCCGGATGGCCGTCTCGGCGCTGAAGGGCGGAGCCCACGTCGGTTTGGAGGTTCCCAGCGCTCAGACGATCGACGAATGCTGGGAGCTGGTGCAGGTGTCCGAGGAGACTCAGAAGCACTGCATCATGCTGGAAAACTGCTGTTACGGCTACTGGGAGATGACCGTGTGGCAGATGGTCCATCAGGGCCTTCTCGGCACCCTCACCCACTCCGAGGCCGCCTACATCCACGACCTTCGCGGGATTCTCCTGGGAGCCGGCGGCGAAGGGATGTGGCGATGGAAACCGCATGTTGAGCGGGACGGGAACTTCTACCCCACCCACGGCCTCGGACCCTGCGCCAACTACTTCGACGTGAACCGGGGAGACCGCTTCGCTTCGCTGGTGAGCATGTCCAGCCTGGAGGCCGCCCTTTCCGAGACCCGCGACGCCCAGCCGCCCGCCGAAGAGGACAAGCGGAAGGCGCGATTCCGGGCCGGCGACATGAACACCTCCATCATCCGCACCGAGATGGGTCGGACCATCATGCTCCAGCACGACGTGGTCACGCCCCGGCCCTACTCGCGGCTGAACCTGGTTCAGGGCACCAAAGGCTGCTTTGCCGACTACCCGGCCCGACTCGCGCTGGAAGAGGTCTCCGGCGGCCACCGATGGCTGACCGACGACGAGATGAAGGCCCGCCGCGCCGAATTCGAACACCCGCTCTGGAAGAAGGTCGGCGAGCTCGCCCGACAGGTCGGGGGCCACGGCGGGATGGACTACATCATGCTCTACCGCCTCATCGACTGCATGAAGCGCGGTCTGGCGCCGGACATCGACGTCTATGACCTGGCCGCCTGGGCCGCCCCGGTCGCCCTTTCGGAGGCGTCGGTCAAGCGGGGCGGGGCGGTCGTCAAGTTCCCCGACTTCACCCGGGGACGCTGGAAGGAGGATCGAACCACGATCTTCCAGCCCTGAGCCGGTATCATTTCGCAACCGAATCTCAGGGCGATCCAGAGAATCTGGGGGCGGAAAGTCGGACAAATCGCCGAGAATTCCGTGTCGCTGATCGCTGGGAGGGATGGCAGAGTGGTCGATCGCACCTGTCTTGAAAACAGGAGAACCGCAAGGTTCCGGGGGTTCGAATCCCCCTCCCTCCTCCAGGTCTGCATCCCGCCAGTCGCCTTATGACGACGCCCGGGTAGGCGATCAGTGCCCGGCGAGCCTTTCGTTGAGCCTGGATCGGAAAGCGGCGGCTCCGGTTCCGCCGCCGGAATCACCGAGGAAATGCCGCTTCCCGTTCGTGTCGGTCAGATAGACCTGCAAGGGCGTGGAACCGTTGTTGTTGGACTTCGAGACGAAAGGCCGGCCGAGTTCGGCCTTGGAGTCCGGCGCGATCGTGAACTTCCGCCGAACCACCTTGCCGAAGACCTCATCGGTCAGCTCCGCCTCCCGGCCGTCCAGGCGGAGGGTCTTCTTGGAGGCTGCCTGCCAGGCGGACCAAAGCATCCCGATCCCCGCCGCAAAGAAGATCGCGTAGAACAGCGCCAGGGCCAAGGCGATCGGCCCGAAGGCCCGCCACATCCCTCCGATCATGAAGGTCATGTGGACGGCCGTGAAGGCGTTCCAGCCCAGGGAGAAGATGATCTGCATCCCCGCCGCCGCCCAGTTGGGATGGGAGACGACCTCCTCAAATGTGCCCGACTGGAGATCGGCAGCCGTGAGGCCGAGCTCCTGCCGGGCGGCCCGCTCTTCCAGCCGTGCCTGAAGCCGATCCAGGTCGGCCTCGCCTTCTGGGTCGCCGGGCGAGACCATGGCGATGCCGCGCCGAATCTCCGACTCGAGGGAGTCCAGCTGCCCGACGGCCGACTGGAACGTGCCCACCAGGTCGGAGTCTTCCGGATGGTCGGTCGGAGTGATCCTGAGCCGGAGATCGGCGGACTTG
>JAKRSE010000467.1 GCA_022402505.1 Fimbriimonadaceae bacterium
TCGCCCGGATGCGCCAGCGAAGCCCCGTATTCAAACTTTCGTGAACGTGGCGAAGACTTCCGAGCCCTCGTCCAACGTCTCACAGACAAAGATTCGGAAACGGATGTCCAATCATGAAGCAGTTCTCTGACCGACAGATGTTGACCCTGCTGCTGTTCTGCATGACGCTCCTCAGTGTCGGCGGAGTGGCGATGGTCATGCGAGGCGAGCATTGGCCCGAAGCCGTTTTGCAGAGCGGAATCACCGTGGTCGGCCTCGCGCTGGCCGGGTTCGCGATCCTCGTCGGCCGCAAGGGAGATGGGATGATCGGCCCCGGCTTCACGGCGGCTGTCTGGGGAGGGTGGTGCCTGGCCCTCGGCGCTTCGGTTGCGACCAAGTTCTTGGGGAGCCAGGAGCAGGGACAGATGCTCTCCCTGACCATCGGCGGCCAGAACATCCAGCCGGCCGAATTCTTGAAGCTCACGACCCTCCTCCTGACCGCCCTGCTTCTCACGATGAGGGAGGGAACGGCGGTGCCGAAGGTGCGGGCCGGGGCGGGCATCGGAGAGGTGATCGAGCCGGCATTGCGGTACGGGCTGGCCTTCGTCCCCGGCCTGGTCTCTCTGGGCTCCATCTTCCTGCTCCAGAGAGACAATGGAACCGGAACCATCCTTCTGTTGTGTCTCGCAGCCCTGCAGATCGTCGCCCAGCCGCCCCGGTGGCAGCCGTTCGTCAGCCTGCTGGGCGCCCTCTTTCTGGGGGCCATTCTCTTTGCGGCCGTGCCGCACGTCCGCGATCGAGTCGGCGCATTTTTGGGCCACGAGAGCGACGTTCCCGGCAAGACTCAGGTTGACTTCTCCATCGAGTCGATGTCGGCCGGGGGGGTGCTGGGAGTCGGGCTCAAGAACGGATCGACCAGCAACCTGGTCGCCGAGCGAGACACCGACTTCGTGATGGCGGTTATCGGCGAAGAGTTCGGCCTGGTCGGGTCGATGGTGGTCATGGGGCTCCTCTATCTGGCGGCCGGAACGCTGCTCATGATCGCCGGCCGATCCACGGGCATGGTCAGGTACTCGGGGGTTGCCGTGGGGGAATGGCTCACGGTTCAGGGGTCGGTGAACGCCCTGGTGGCAGCGGGCGGGCCGACGGTCGGCGTGCCGATGCCCTTCATCAGCCGAGGCGGGGCCAGCCTGCTCGCCCTCTGGCTGGCTGGAATGGCGATCGCCTTCCTCGTCGCTCGGACATCCAAGGATTTCCGCCGAACTCGGACGGCGGCGGCGAGGGTCCGGAGACCGGCACGGTGAGGCTCCTCTTCAGCGGTGGCGGAACCGGAGGACACATTCATCCGGCCGTGGCCGTGGCGCTGGAATGCCGAGCGGCCGGCCACGAAGTCTTCTATGCCGGTTCGGATCGAGGACAGGAGTCGGAGATCTGCCGCCGCGAGGGAATCCCCTGCGCCGTCTTCCCGTCCCGGCCGCTGATGCCGCCGGCCTGGCGGAACGCCGTCGCCTGGGGATGGTCGATCCTTCTCGCCACTCGATCCGCACGAAGTTACATCGCCGAATTGAAGCCGGATGCGGCTCTCGTGTCCGGAGGCTACAGCGCTGCTCCCGTAGTTCAGGTTCTGCAGCGTCTGTCGATTCCCTATGTGGTGCACGAGCAGAACTCGGTGCCCGGCCGGACCAACCTGGCCGCCATGTCCAAGGCGTCTTCGGTCGCAACGGTTTTCAACAACACTCAACAGGTTCCGGCCTCAAAGATGCACAGAACCGGGATGCCTTTGCGGTCGGAGTTCATGAACGGCCTGTCTGGGGAAGGAGGCGAGTCCATCCTCATGATGGGAGGCAGCCAAGGCGCCAGGGTCATCATCGACATGGCGATGGATTGGCCGCTGACTCCTGGCCGGCCGCTAGAAGTGCTGTGTGGATCTCAGGGGCCTCCGGCCGGTGCGAAGAATGAGCCGGGCCGGCGATTTCACAGGAGCCTCAGCGGCGAAGAGATGGGACGAATGATCTCTGGAGCGGCTCTCGCCATCTGCCGGAGCGGGGCAGGGACGCTGAGCGAGCTGGCAGCCTGCGGCGTGCCGGGGATCTTCATCCCGTTGCCCTCGGCCATGGGCGACCATCAGATGTACAATGCCCGCGAGTTTGCGGAGATGGGTGCGGGAACACTGATGGTTCAGAAGGACGTCAGTCCGTCCGGGGTCCAGGCGGCGGCCCGCGAATGGCTCGAAGATCACGACCGGAGAGCCGCCGCCAAGCGTGCCCTGGCTGAGTGGACCGTGCCGGACGCCGCCGGCCGGATTCGGAGGCTGTTGGAGGCTGCCGTCCGATGAGACGCCGCGAGGAACTGGCGCGCTTCAGCCCGACTGAATCGCTCGCGGATGCCAGGCGGCTCGTGATGGTCGGCGTCGGCGGCGCCGGAATGACCGCCCTCGCCCGGCTCCTGCGGAGTCAAGGCAGAATCGTTGCCGGCGTGGATCGAAGCCGGTTTGAGGCGGCAGATGACCTGGAAGCCCTGGGTGTCGAGCTCACCTTCGGCCACCGGGAAGACGCCGTTCAGCCGGGCGACGCCTTGATCCTGACCGATGCGATCGACCTGGATGCCAGTCCGGAGGTGGCCGCGGCCCGCCGGTTGGGATGCCCGATCGTGCGTCGGTCTCAGGCTCTGGCTTTCGCCCTGAAGGGCTTGAAGACCGTCTGCGTTGCGGGGACGCACGGCAAGACGACCACCGCCTGGCTGGTGGTCGCAGGCCTGCGGGCCGCGGGACGCCGAGTTCACGCGGTGATCGGAGCGGGCGGCGGCGACGGAGTTCCAGAGCTGGAGGACGGAGCCGACTGGGCGGTGGTCGAGGCCTGCGAGGCCTACGAAGCCTATCTGGACCTCGACCCGGATGTCGCGGTTCTCACGAATGTCGAGGCGGACCACCTGGACTACCACGGGGACTATGGACGGATGCTGGAGTCTTATCGGCGGTTTCTGGCTCGACTGAGGCCGGGCGGCAGGATCGTCGCCTCCGAGCAGGCGGCCAGGGAGCTGGGCCTCGACTCCTCAACTTCCCCGGAACTGACCTGCCTGACCGATGAAATCTATGATCAGGTATCTCCGGTCAAACCAGGACGTATCTTTCGGGAGAATGCGGGGCTCGCCTGGATGGCCTGCCAGGCGACCGGAGCGGACGCGGGGGCGGCGCTCACCGGGGTCAACGCCTTCACCGGACCCCTGCGGCGGCTGGAGATCCGGTCTCAGGATCCCCTCATCATCGTCGACTACGCTCACATGCCCACGGAGATCGACGGAGCGATCCAGGCCTGTCGAGAGGGATGGCCGGATCGGAACATCGTCGCCGTCTTCCAGCCTCACCTCTACACTCGGACCAGAGACAATCTGGAGGGATTCGCCCGGTCGCTTTTGGCGGCGGATGAGATCGTCCTGACCGACATCTACCCCGCCCGGGAGGCTCCGATGCCTGGCATGTCGAGCCTGAGGATCGTTGAGCTGATCCCCGACGGTCGAGCCCGCTACGTTCCCAGCCGCCACCGACTCCCACGCGCGCTTGCCGATCTGGCAGGCGAGGCGTCCTCGCCGCTTTTCCTGCTCCTTGGGGCGGGAGACATCGACCGGATGGCGATTCCGACCCGCGACGGGCTGGCGGCCCGAGCCCATCGGAGGCCGGTCGTGGTCTGGGGGGGAGAGACCGGCGAGCGCGAAGTCAGTGGGCACTCGGCTCGGGCCGTGGCCCAGGCTCTGGAGGGGAAGGCAGACCTCCTTGACCTCGAAGAGCTTCTGTTCGACCGAAATCTGTCCCGAGACTGGTCCGGCCCCAACCGGCCGAGCCTGATCATCAACATGGCCCACGGCGGCTATGGGGAGAACGGCTCTCTCGCCGGGCTTGCGGCCATGTTTGGAATCCCGATGACCGGCTGCGGACAGGCTGCCGCCGCTCTGACGATCGACAAGCAGAAGACGAAGGACCGACTGGCTTCCGCGGGGATCGATGTTCCAAAGGGCCTCCAGGTTCTGCGAGGCGGTTCCGTCCCGGCTGAGATTCCGATGCCATGCGTCGTGAAGCCTGCCCGCGAGGGATCGACGGTCGGGCTGAGCTTCGTCCGAACGCCCGAAGAGCTGCCCGGCGCTCTGGCCCGGGCCTGGAAGGCTGACGAGTCGGTCCT
>JAKRSE010000468.1 GCA_022402505.1 Fimbriimonadaceae bacterium
CGACTTCCCGACCTACGGGATGATCATGGGCGTCAACGGCATCCGGTCCGCCTACGAATCCGGCCGAGGCAGCGCCGTGATGCAGGCCAAGACCATGATCGAGCCCGGCGAAGCCAGAAAGTCGGTCATCGTCGTCACCGAACTCCCGTACCAGGTGAACAAGACCAACCTGGTCCGCGACATCGCCGACATCGCCAAGCAGAAGAAGTTCGACGGCATCCTCAGCTGCAACGACTTCAGCGACAAGCGGGGCCTGCGGGTCGAAGTCGAAATCCGCCGCGACGTCAACCCGAACAAAGCGCTGAACTATCTGCTCAAGCACACCAGCCTGCGCACCAGCTTCAGCTGCATCATGCTCTCCCTGGTCGATGGCGTCCCGCGGGTCTGCCCTCTGCTCGACCTGCTGGACCTCCACGTCTCCCACCGAAAGGAGGTCATCCTCCGCCGGACCCGGTTCGAAATCTATCGGACCATGGAGGCGCTCCACCTTTCCGAGGGCTACCAGATCGCCCGGCGGTTCCTGGATGAGGTGATTCGCGTCATCCGCGCCAGCCAGGACGCCGGCGAAGCCCGAGTCGAACTCGTCCGCCAGTTCGGAATGTCACCCCTCCAGGCAACGGCCATCCTGAACATGCCCCTGCGCCGGCTCACCCAGCTGGAACAGGACGCTCTGGAACAGGACTACAAGTACCTGCTCCGGAAGGTGCAGGACCTCATGGACATCCTCACCGACGAGGAGCGCCTCCGCAGCGAGCTGCGCCAGGAGATCACCGAACTTCGCGACAAGTTCGGCGACGAACGGCGAACCCGCATCGTCCAGCGGGAAGCCGGCGATTTCAGCGAAGAGGACCTGATCCCCGAAGAGGAGGCCATCGTCTCCATCAGCCGCGACGGCTACATCAAGCGGATGAGCATGGACAGCTACCGCCAGCAGAAGCGGGGCGGCAAGGGGCTCAAATCGGTCCAGAAGGCCGACGACGAACCCGCCCAGCTCTTTCAGGTCAACACCCACAACACGATCCTCTTCCTCACGGACCGGGGCCGAGCCTACAAGCTCCGCGCCTACGAGATTCCCGAAGCGAGTCGCTACGCCAAGGGGATGCCTGTCATCAACTACATCGCCATCACCGGTGAAGAGAGGGTCACGGCCACAATCAGCGTCAAGGACCTCTCCAGCGACGGCTTCCTGACCATGATCACCCGAAAGGGCGAAGTCAAGCGGACTGCCCTGGATGCCTTCGCCAACATCCGGAGCAACGGCCTCAACGCCTTCGACATCGAAGAAGGCGACGAGCTCGGCTGGGTGCTGCAGACCAAGGGCAATGAAGATCTCATCCTCGTGACCAGGGGCGGCCTCAGCATCCGCTTCAACGAACAGGACGCCCGAAGCCGAGGCCGCACCGCCGGAGGAGTCCGCGCCATCAGCCTGGTCGAAGACGATGTCCTCGTCGGAGCCGACGTCGTCCGCGAAGGCAGCAGCCTGCTGGTGGTCGGCGAACACGGTCTGGGCAAGCGCACGGACCTCAGCGAGTACCGCATCCAGACCCGAGGCGGCAAGGGCATCCTCACCATGAACGTCACCCCCAAGACCGGCTTCATCGTCGGGGCGGAAGTGGTGGACGACAAGGACCGCCTGATCGTCATGACCGTCAACGGCCAGGGCATCCGGCTCAAGGTGAAGGACGTCCGCCCCGTCGGCCGGGTCACCCAGGGAGTCAAGCTGATCAACCTGAAGGAAGGCGACCGAGTCGTCTCCATCGCCCGCCTGGTCCAAAACCCCGAAACCGCCCGCGACCTGGAAGACGAAGAGGACGAGATGGACCAAGCCGACCTCGACCTCCAACCCGAGGCCTCCGAGGACTGAGTCACAAAGGCCCTCGAGTGAACGCAGGAGTGCGCCGCAGGCGTGCGACTCCGTGAACCCGGGGGCCGTGTCTTTCGATCATGCCTGAACTCCCCGAAGTCGAAGCCGTCCGCCGCGTTCTGGAACGGACTCTAGGAGGTCGCCGTGTGGCCGAGGTTGAGGCGGTGCTGGATGACATCGTCTACCTGCCGCCCGGACCGGCCGCCGTCGCTGAGGCCCTGAGCGGTGCCAGGATCGAAGCCGTAGGCCGGAAAGGGAAGACCTTCTGGCTCCAGACCGACCGCGAGCCCGTGGTCTATGGGCACCTGGGCATGTCCGGCTGGATTCGGTCCCTGCAGGCCGAGACCGAGAAGAGGCTGGTGAGCCACGGTCGAGCCGCGCTGGACGATCCGGAAGGCCGGCCCCGCTTCCTGAAGCTTCTCGTCGCGGCCGAAGGCGGGGGCCGCATCGCCTTCACGGACGGCCGGCGCCTCGCCCGAATCTGGATCGGCGGCCCGCCGGAGGCCGAACCGAGCCTCCAGAAGCTCGGCCGAGACTGCTGGACCGACCCCTGGCCCGCCGCCGAGCTCGCCGAGGTCCTGAAGAACCGCAAAGGCCCGATCAAGTCGCTCCTGCTGAACCAGAGCCTCTTCGCCGGGGTCGGCAACTGGGTGGCGGATGAGGTCCTCTACCACGCGGGCATCTCGCCGCATCGCACCGGCGGTTCGCTCTCGGCCGGCGAATCGCGGGCGCTTGCCGATGCCCTGAAGGCGGTCCTCGATCTGGCGGTGGAGGCCGAGGCCGACGACGCGAAGTACCCGGAAGACTGGCTCTTCCACGTCCGATGGGGTGGCAGCCGGGGGCCGCAGCGCGACGATCTCCGACGCGACACCATCGGTGGCCGAACCACCGCCTGGGTCCCCAGCCGACAGCGCTAGGCCGGTATGTTGGAGCCCAAGATGAAGCGAGAGATCGGATGGCCGAGGACCGTGCTGGTGGCCTACGGAATCCTGAACATCGTCATGGGAGTCCAGGCCTACTTCTTCCCGTTCCACGTCAGCGATCCCGAGAAGGGGCCGAGCATCATCAGCCTGGTCGCCGGAGGAGGGGCTGGGATGCTGATCCTCATGGCCGCCTGGCTGAGCCGGGTGAACCGTGCCGCGGGCTACGGAATGGGCTTCGCCGCCTCGCTGCTCCTGGCCTTCACCTTTCTGCGCGGAGTCATCAATCTCGAGCGGTTCAGCTGGTATCCGAACGTCTTCGGGCTGGTCCTCGCCCTGGCGGTGGCCGGGCTGCTGGGTCTGGGGCACCTTCAGCAGATGAAGGCCGATCGAACTCCGGCGGAAGGCTGAGCGGGTCATGGTGGCCCTCCTGATCGCCCTCGGAATCGGCTCGGGCCTGGCCGACCGGGAGATCGGAATCTTTGAACGGGCCGCCGCCCGCGACATCGCCGCTCGCCTCACTGGCGGCGAGAAGGAGGTCGAGGTCCAGGTCGAACCCGCCGCCCAATGGGGACGGATGTTCCGGGCCGAGATCACCGGCAGCCGATTCTCCCTGGAAGGCCTCCCCCTCTTCGCCGAACCCAACGCGAGCCGCGCAGGCAGGCTGGACCGCCTGACCATCAGCCTCCGCGACTTTCGACTGCGAGGCCTTCGGATCGAAGAGCTGGGCGCAGAAATCCCGAACAGCCGCTTCGACCTCGGCCTCGCCCTGAAGGAGAAGAAGATCCGGGTCACCCAAAGCGGGGAAGGGACGGGCTGGGTGAAGATCCTGGAGAACGACCTGGCCGAATACATCGTCGCCAAGTTCGCCGAGATCAAGTCCGCCACCGTCAAGATCGACCGCGACGTGATCTGGGTGGAGGGCTACGGCGAGTTCCTGGTGGTCAAGAGCGACTTTGCCGTGATCGCCAAAGTCGCCTCCCCGGACGGCCGCCGGCTGATGCTGGAGAACGCGAAGATCTACTTCAACTGGCAGCGAGCCGACCCCTTCGCCTCGCAGGCGCTCCTGCGCATCCTGAACCCGGTGGTCGATCTGGACAAGGACCTCGGCCTGGCCGGGGCGATCGATGTCAAGTCCATCCGGCTGCGGGGCGGCCACATCCTCGCCTCGGGATCGGCTCGAATTCCGCCAAAACCTGCCGAAAATCCCTGACAGGATGATCCTGGCCGGCGCCCTCTTCCTGGCAGCCCTCCCCGCCTCCCCCGATGCCGCCAAATTCCGGACGGGCTGGGAGATGGCCGAGACGGGCGTCTTCGCCACGGCCCCGGTGGGCGTCCCCCTCCTGCTTCCTCCGGCTCTGCTGCGG
>JAKRSE010000469.1 GCA_022402505.1 Fimbriimonadaceae bacterium
GTAGTCGTAGTCGGAATAGGCGACCCAGATCGGCGCCGGGATCACCCCGACGATGGTCACCGGGAAGGGGGAGAAGGCTTCGGCGTCCTCGGGTTTGAGGAGGGGGTCGCCGAGCTTGAGTTTGAGGTTGCGGAGGACGGGCTCGCTGACGACGACTTCGGCCGCGCCCGGCTTGGGGAGCCGGCCTTCGAGGCGTCCGTCGGCCAGTCGGTCCAGGGTGTAGGTCAGGTCGTCCGACCGCATCCCGATGACCGGAAAGGGCATCGCCCCGACGATGCTGCGCACCGGACGTTCGGTCACCCGGACCTTCATGATCCGTTCCGGAGTTTCGGGGGCCTTGCGCAGCTCCTGTTCCAGCTGGGGGATGGCGGTGAGGTCTCCCCGAGGGGTCACGGCGACATAGGTCTTGATGTAGCTGTAGATCGTCCGGATGCTCAGGGGGATGCTGTTCATCAGCGAGACGATCCCGGCGATGAGCATGACCGCGAGGATGATGACGCCGACCATCGGCAGGCTCCGCGCGGCGTTGCGGACCAGGTAGACGCTGGGGCGCAGCGGATCAGCCAAGCCGGCGATACCTCATGAAGACCTCGTCGCCATGCGGGGTGCAGGAGACGAGGCGGAATCGGGGGATTTCGGCTCGGGGGATCGGCTCTCCGTCGGCCATCGTCGGAGTCGCCGCGCCGAGCTTGACTTTGGGCGCGATGGTCCAGAAGATCTCGTCGATCAGCCCGGCGGCGAAGAGCTGGGCGTTCAGTTCGGACCCGCCCTCGCAGAGCAGCCGCCGGATGCCGTGATCCCGGCGGAGGGTGGCCAGAGTCTCCGGCCAGGTCTTGTGCGGGATGACGGGGAGATCGGTCGAGCCGGGTTCGGGGCCGATGAGCCAGGTCCGGTCGGTGACGAAGCCGTTGTCTCGCGGGATGTCGCCCGTCCGGGTGACGGCAAATCTCACCAAATGGTCAGGAAGATTCATCTTCGGCGTCGCCCGGATGGTGCGTGCTCCCATGATGATTCCGTCGGCGGCGGCTTCGATGACATGCATCGTCGCGTGGTCGGTGGGCGAGCCGAGGTCGAACACGTCGTCGTCCCGGTCGCCGGTCACGATCTTGCCGTCGATGGTCGTGACCATGTTCAGCAGGACGTAGGGCCGGCCTTCCGGCGGGTCCGGAAAGGTCAGGTCGGCGTAGATCGGCTCAGCCACTCAAGTGTCTACGAAGTGCGTCGCGCAGGGCTTGGGTCGGCTGTTCGGCCAGCCGCTCTTCACCGATGAAGAAGGTCGGCACGTTCCAGACTCCTCGCTCATGCGCAGTGTCGTCGAAGGGGACGATCCGCTTGGCGTGGACCCGATCCTCGACGGCCTCCATCGCCTTCTTCGGCTTGGGGAAGAGGGGCGCGGTCAGCTCCTTGAGCACCTTCATCTTGTTGATTTCGCGCCCCTGGAGCCAGTAGGCGCGGTAGAGGGTCCGGTTCACGGCGTCGAAAACGCCCTGCTTCTTCGCCTCTTCCAGGGCCTCCAGCACGTTGTGGCTGCGCATCTTGTGGGGCTGAATCTTCGGGGGGACGGGGACGCCGGAGGCGGCATAGGCCAGGGCGAGCCGACCGGGGGTTGCGGGCTTGTCCGGGATCGGCTCGGGTCGGAAGGGCGCGTCCGGCCATTCCAGCTCGTCGGGGAAAAGTTCGTAGCCGACCCAGTCAAACTCGATCCCGAATTCGGCGGAAAGGACCTCGGTCTGGAAGAGGGCGATCCAGCACCAGGGGCAGATCGGGTCATGGGCCAGTGTGATTCGCTCGGGCATCGGGTTCGGGCCTGATTATGGCGGGTTGGGGCGGATGGGGTTGGAGGCATCGGGCCGCAGGCGATGTCCGCTCAGGCGCGAGACCATGCGGACTCCAGCACCGCCGTCGCTCGATTTGGCCTCAGGACGCGGCTGAGATCGGTCGTCGGACCGTGTGGCGAATCGCGTGGCCCAGCGCCGTCGCCAGGCCGATGGGGACGGCGTTGCCGATCATTCTGCCGATCCCCACGAGGGTCGGGCGGCCGGCGCAGACGAACCGCCACTCCTCAGGGAACGACTGGAGGACGGCCATCTCCAGAGTCGAGAGGCCCCGGTCTTCGGTCGGGTGGATGTAGCGTCCCTTGCTCGGGTTGTAGGAGCTGGTGCGGATCGTGACCGAGGGGCGGTCCAGCCTCAGCCTGCCGAAGGTGTCGGCCCCCTGGTGCCGCCCGTTCCGCCAACAGTCGGGCCGCATCTCCATCGGCAGTGCCTTGAAGTTCTGCCCCGGACCGATCCGCTGCATCCGCTGCCGGACCTTCTCGCTGATGTTCATGCGGATGTGGTCCGGGCGGTCTTGGTTCCAAGAATCAAGGCAGAGAAAGGCGGACTCCACCGTTTGGTGGGGCCGAACGTTCTTCCCGTGGGTCGGGCGTGGCAGCTCGGGGCGACCGTTCCGTGAACCGAGGAGCACGAATCGGCGTCGGTGCTGCGGATCGCCGAAGTCGGCTGCATCGAGGACCCCCCATGCGACCTCGTAGCCCAAGTCCACCAAACGGTTGACCAGCCTCTCGCGGGTCTCCGAGTGGCGTTCGTGGCGGAAGCCTTCGACGTTTTCGAAGATCACTGCGCCCGGCAGAAGCTCATCGACCAGTCGGAGATAGTGGGTGAAGAGGTCGCCGTTCAGCGGATCTTCGGCGCCCTGGCGTTTGCCGAGGTTCGAGAAGGGCTGGCACGGCGGTCCGCCCGCCACGACTCCCAACTCGCCGCGCCCCAGGCCGAGGTCGGCGAGGAGCTTCGGCCCTTCCACCTGCCGGATGTCGCCGGAATCGGTCCCGGCCTCCAGCCGCCAGCCCGGCCGATTTGCGGCGAGGGTCGCGCGGCAGTCCGGGTCGCGCTCGATGCAGGCCAGAGTCTCGAACCCCGCCCGCTCCAGCCCCAGATCGAGCCCGCCCGCCCCGGAAAAGAGGCTGACGACGGTCGGGGAGGTGGACTCGGGAGGCATCACGGACAGGACTCTCAAGACAGGGACGGAGCAGAGACGCCTTGCGAACCGGGGCCCGGCTCTGTCAATCTTGGGGGCATGATTGCTCAGCTCCGGTCGGCGGCTCTGATGGGGGTCGATCCGGTTTCGGTGCTGGTGGAGGTGGACCTGCAGGGCGGGGTGCCGAACTTCTTCATGGTCGGCCTGCCAGACAAGGCGGTGCAGGAGAGCTATCAGCGGTTCGTCGCCGCCATCCGGAACAGCGGGCTGACCCTGCCGATGACCAAGATCGTCGTCAACCTGGCCCCCGGCGACATCCGCAAGGAGGGGACCGGGTTCGACCTGCCCATCGCCCTCGGAATCCTGGCCGCCAGCGGGCAGGTGCCGATGGCCGAGCTGGATCAGACGATGATCCTGGGCGAGCTGGGCTTGGACGGTGAAATCCGCCCGATCGACGGAGCCCTGAACTACGCTCTGGGAGCCGAGGCCTGGGGGGTCAAGCGGCTGATCCTTCCGGCCGCCAATGCCGAAGAGGCGGCTGCCGCCGGCATCGATGTGTTCGGCGTCAAGACTTTGGGGCAGGCGGTGGAGCTTCTGAACGGCAGCCTCTTCGCCGAACCGATCCGCCCGAAGATGGAGGATTGGAACCCGGAGGATGACTCGGGCCTGGACTACCGGGACGTGAAGGGTCAGCAGGCGGCGCTGCGGGCCTTGGAGGTGGCGGCAGCGGGCGGGCACAACCTGCTGATGTCCGGCCCTCCCGGCAGCGGCAAGACGATGCTGGCCCGCCGGATGCCGACGATTCTGCCGCCGCTCAGCCGGGAAGAAGCGATCGCCGTCACCCGAATCTACAGCGCGTCGGGCATCCGCGAGGGACGGCGGGGGCTGATCCGGGCGAGGCCGTTCCGGTCGCCGCACCACACCTCCAGCTATGCGGCCCTGGTCGGCGGAGGCAAGACTCCCCGGCCGGGTGAGGTGTCTCTGGCCCATCACGGGGTCCTCTTCTTGGACGAGATGCCCGAATACGGCCGCGACGTGCTGGAGGCCCTCCGTCAGCCGTTGGAGGATGGCGTGGTCACGGTGAGCCGGGTTCAATCGACCCTCACTTTTCCGGCCGGCTGCATGCTGATCGGCGCAATGAACCCCTGCCCCTGCGGGTTCAAGGGCTATCCG
>JAKRSE010000470.1 GCA_022402505.1 Fimbriimonadaceae bacterium
GGAACGTCCGGGAAGTTGTCCTGCGCCATCGCCGGAGCAACGAGCATGCTCGTCAACACCGCGCCAAGCGCCCATCGGCGAATACCCTTCGACATGACCGCCGGACTATACCCCGTGGGACCCTATTCTCGGTTCAAGACTGAGCCCGTCTCCGGGTCGAGCCCGACCATTCCTCGAAGGCGGCGAAGGTCCTTGACCGGCATCCGCCGAACCTCGCCCGCCGCCAGCCCTTTCACCAGCAGGAAGCCGATCCGGACGCGCCGCAGGGCCTTCACCGGATGCCCGATCGCCAGACACATCTCTCGGACCTGCCGCTTCCGCCCTTCGTGGAGGATGATCCGGAGCACCGAGGTCAGACCGGTGGGTTCGGCCGACACAATCTCGACGTCGGCGGGAGCGGTCCGGCGGCCCTCCACCGGGAGCCCGCGCCGCATCCTGGCAAGCTCGCGCTCGTCGGGCACACCCCGGACCGTCGCGACATACTCCTTCTCCACTCCAAACTTGGCGTGGGTCAGTCGAGCCGCCAGCTCGCCCTCGTTCGTGAGCAACAGGAGACCCTCGGTCTCCTTGTCCAGGCGGCCGACCGGCTTGAGATGCTGCAGGCTGTCCGGAAGCAGATCCATCACGGTCCGTCGCCCTTCCGGATCGGTCACGGTGGTGACGACGCCCTTGGGCTTGTTCATCATGACCGTGACGGACTCTTGAAGCTCCACGAGCCGGCCGTCGACGGTCACGCGATCGCCCGGCTCCACCTTCGTTCCCAGTTCCAGGATCGTGGTGCCGTTCACCCGGACCCGACCCTCCAAGATCAGCCCCTCAGCTTTTCGTCGGCTGGTGATGCCGGCCTGCGCGATGTATCGATGGAGTCTCATGAGCGGTCTTCGGAACCCGAGTCCGAGGCGGGCGATCGGCGACGTGCCGACCCGACGAGTGGATTGGCCGGCGGACGGAGGGGGCTGCGGCGTCCGGCACCCGGCGGGCCGCCACGGGGCGGACGGCCTCGGTTCCTTCGGCCGGAAAAGAGAAGGATCACGGTCGCCAGACCCGCCAGGCCGAGAGCCGCCCAGAGCAGCACCCAGCGGCTCCAGACGCGCTGGGACGTGACCACCTGCTGGCTGACCGCATCCCACGTCCAATCGGACCCGTCGGCCGGCGCGGCCCGGTAGACCAGCATCCCGGCGGCCGTGCCCCTGGCGACCGGAGCGCGAAAGTCGGCGGATCGAACCAAGGTCGGTTCCTGTCGCGGCACGATCCGCGCCCCCTTGACTCCCACGACCTCAAGCCCGGCCGGACCGTTGAGCGCCCCGGCGACCGGAGCGGAGCCGACCCGCTCCCCAGGCCGCTTGAGCTCGCGGCGCTCGAAGTTGTCCCAGACCCAGGCCACCAAAGCGGTCTGATCCGGAACCCAGTCCTTCGGGCAGCCGAGCACGACGGTGACCAGGGTCATGCCGCCCTGCTCGTGCCAGCCGACGAAGCATCGACCCGCCGGGTTGGTCCAGCCTGTCTTGATCCCGAGGTTCGTCGGGTCCACGCCGATCAGCTTGTTCCGATTGGGGAGCTCCTGCTCGGGCCGCCCGGAGATGGATGGGGTGAAGCTCTTGAGGCCGACCGTCTGTCGGAACACCGGATTCTTCATCGCCGCGACGGCGATGCGGGCGAGGTCTTGAGCGGTGGTGTAGTGGTAGGCGTCGTGGAGTCCGTTGGGATTCTTGAAGGAGGTGAGGGTTGCGCCGAGCTCCGCCGCCCTCTTGTTCATTCGCTCCACAAAGGCGGGCACAGAGCCGGCCACGTCCACGGCGGCGGTCATGCAGGCGTCGTTGGCGCTGTAGAGCAGGATCGCCTTCAGCAGGTCCCGCCGAGAGATTCTCTCGCCCGGACGGAGCCGCAGGCGGCTGCCGGTGACTCCGAGGACCTCCCTGCCGACGACGACGATCCGGTCCGGTTCTCCGGCTTCCGCCAGGAGCAGACCGGTCACGATCTTGGTGGTGCTCGCCGGATACCTCGCTTCTCCCGGAGCCTTGGCCAGCACGACCTGCCCGGTTTCCGCGTCGGCGACATAGACGGCCGTCGCGGTCAGGTCGGATGGCGGGTCGGGGAAGGCCAGGGCGAGGGTCGCCCAGACGGCCATGAAGACGACCCAGAAGCCCCTCACTCTTCAGCCTCCAGCTCCAGGGCGAGCTGATCCTGCGGCGTCTCGGGGCCGATCGCCAGCATCGAGCCGTCGTCGCCGACCGCCAGCTGCGGCAGGTCCTGGAGCGAATTCAGATTGAACTGATGGAGAAACTGAGAGGTCGTGCCGTACTCGATCGGTCGTCCCGGAGTGCGCCGTCGGCCCGTCTCCATCACGAGTCGCCGATCAAGGAGCTGCTTCAGAGAGTAGTCGCTGTCCACTCCCCGGACCTCCTGGATTTCGGCCGAGGTGATCGGCTGGCGGTAGGCGACGACGGCGAGGACTTCCAGCATGGCCTGGCTGAGCTTGAGCGGTCGGGGCTCCAGGAGTCGGGCGACGGCGGGGGCGAACTCCGACTTGGTCGCCAGCTGAAAGCCGCCCGCCAGCCGCACGACCTGCAGCGGACCATCCAGCGCAAGCCTCCGGCCCAGAGCCTCCAGCGCCTCCTCCACCTCATAGACCGGCCGGTCCACTGCCTGAGCCATCAGCTCGGCCGAAACCGGACTCTCGGAAGCGAAGAGAAGGGCGAGAATCAGGTCCTGCAGCCTCAAGCGTCTCCTCCCCGAGAAAAGAGGACGTCGTCTTCGGCCAGAACGGCGCGGGCCTGACCGAGCCGGATCAGCTCCAGCAGGGCGAGAAACCACCAGACGGCATCGGTCTTGGTGAAGCCCACCGGGAGCAGATCGACGAGCGAGACGGGCTCGGATCGCAGGGCGGCCAGGACCTCCCGCATCTGCTCGGCAAGGCTCCGCCGCGGGGCGGAGGTCAGCTCGGGTGGTTCAGGCGAGGCCTTGGCCAGCAGCCGGGCAAAGGCGCGGGCCAGATCGGCCGGCTGCACTTCGCCGATGTCCAGCGGGAGCAGATAGCCCTCCTGCGCTTCGGGCGATCGGAAGAACCGTCCTTCGGCCTCCTGTCGCAGCTCACGAAGGGCTTCGATGGCCGGCTGGAGCTCCGGCAGAGAGAGTCCGGGGCCGAAGTCGAGGTCGGTGTCACGATCCGGCTCGTCCTCTTCCACCTCGGTGCGGGGCAGGGCGTGGAACGACTTACGCTCCAACAGGTAGGCCAGGGCGGCGAGCGCGCCGGCGCAGCCCTCGATGTCCTTCCCCTCAGATTCCAGGATGTGCCGAAAGTAGGCTTCGCAGAGCGGGGCCAGCGGGACGCCCAGAAGGTCGACGCGGCCGTCGCGGGCCAGCAGAAAGAGGGTGCTCAGACTGCCGCTGAAGGCGTCGCACTCGAAGAGGAGGTCGGGAATCTGGCCCGTCGAACCTCCACCCGGCAGGGCGGCTTCGGTTGACTTTTCTGGCCTGGGCATGGTCCGAACCTGTCCGTCTTCACGACGAGAGTCTGGGGAGATTGGAGGCGCCAGGCGGATTCGAACCGCCGCATAACGGTTTTGCAGACCGTCCCCTTAACCACTTGGGCATGGCGCCTTGTCACTCGGCATGGTACTCCGACGCCGCCGAAATCCGCCATGACCCGGCATGACCCGGGGCCCGGCCCGACCCGGGTGTACCCTTGCTCCATGGCCCAGGTTCACAAGTATCCGGTGTCCGTTCGCTGGTCGGGCGGCAGGACCGGAGAGGGATTTCTTCGCGCTGAACGAAGCGGCGTCCCGGTCGATCTCGGAGTTCCCGACGAGTTCGGCGGAGATGGCAAGCCGGGGACGAATCCCGAGGAGCTGCTGACCTCGGCCATCGCCGGCTGCTATTCGATCACCTTCGGAATCGTGGCCGAGAATCGCCGCCTTCCGGTCGTGGAATACACCGCCACCGCCGAAGGCGAGGTCGAGGGGAGCGGAGCCTCCTTCGCCTACAAGCGGATCACCATTCGGCCCCGCATCGTGGTGGCGGCCGACGCGGACGACGCCGCCGTGAAGACGGTCGAGGACCTCGCCCACAAGGCGGACGCCTACTGCATCGTGACGAACGCCGTCCGAGGCAAGGCGGAGAC
>JAKRSE010000471.1:0-1052 GCA_022402505.1 Fimbriimonadaceae bacterium
CGTCGTTCGGGTCGGGCCCGGAGATCGCCGACGCAAGCAGAGCCGCGTCCGCGACCGTGCGGCCGAAGGGTCCGATCTGGTCCAGGCTGGACCCGAAGGCCACCAGTCCGTACCGACTGACCCGGCCGTAGGTGGGCTTGAACCCGACGAGCCCGCAGACCGCCGCCGGCATCCGGATCGAGCCGCCGGTGTCGCTGCCCAGCGAGAGCGGCGCCATCTCGGCCGCAACCGCTGCCGCCGACCCGCCCGAACTTCCGCCGGGCGAACGGCTCCAATCCCACGGGTTCGCGGTGGGGTGGAAGGCGCTGTTCTCGCAGCTGGTCCCCATCGCGAACTCGTCCAGGTTGGTCTTGCCAAGCATCACCGCGCCGGCCTCGTCCAGCCGATCCATCACGGCGGCGTTGTAGGGGGGCACCCAGCCTTCCAGAATTCGACTGGCGCAGGTCGTCTCGGCCCCTTCGGTGACGATGTTGTCCTTGATGGCGATCGGGATGCCGGTCAGGGGGCCTGCGGATCCGTCTGCCAGCCTGACCTGAGCCTGAGCCGCCTGGGCGAGGGCCTGATCCGGCGTGGTCCGCAGGAAGGCCTGACACTGGGGGTCGAGCTCATTGATCCGGTCGAGGTGGGCCTGGGTCAGCTCCACGGCCGAGAAGTCTCCGGCCCGCGGTCCCGCCGCCATTTCGGCCGCCGAGAGCCGGGTGATCACTCGTCGGCCTCCAGAATCTGCGGCACGATGAAGAGCCCGGCTCGGGTTCGAAACGCGCCCTGGAGGGCCGATTCCCGGGTGAGGCCGGGGGCCGCCTCATCTTCCGCCAACACGTTCACCAGCTCCACCGCATGCGGCTTCGGATCGAGTCCGGTCGTGTCGATCTGCTGGATGTCGGCGAAGTGGACCAGAAGGGCGTTCAGCTCCTGCTGAAAGAGGGCGGCCTCGTTCTCGTCCAGCTCCAGCCGCGCCAGCCGGGCCACATGGTGAACGTCGGCCAAGGAGATCGACATTCCGGTCATTTTATCCGACCTACGGCGTCCGGGTTCAGGCATGGCGTATCCTT
>JAKRSE010000471.1:1062-4057 GCA_022402505.1 Fimbriimonadaceae bacterium
GGTGGGCTCGGGGCGCGGAGGAGCGTCGATGACCGTCACCGTGGTCTTGGTGCTGGCAGCCGCCTTCCTCGTGGTCCGGCTTCTCGCGCTTCTGGTCCCCCCGCCTCAGCCGAACGGCCGGATGGTCGGCGGCGACTTTCTTGTCTCGGCGGTGCGGTCGCCCATCCGGTGGTGGCGTCTGGATCGGGAGGCGGTTGAAGAGGCCCGCCGGTCCGGGCTGCCGATCCTGCTGTTCGAAGGGAGCATGGCATCCGATGCGGCCCGGCGCCTCGACCGAGGGCCCTTCTCGAACCAGGAGGCGGCTCAGGGAATCAACGGGGCCTATGTTCCGATCCGGGTCGATCTGGACGAGCAGCCCGGCTTTCGTGACGCGATCCTGCCGCTCTCGGCAGCCGAGGGTGACCGGCGGGCCGACTGTCGGCTTTGGCTCATCGACCCGGAGATCGGTCCGCTCGCGGGAGCCGCCTGCCCGGGCCCCCGAGACACCGACCTCTCCTTGTGGCTGGAAGAGAGCCTCGCGGCCATGGGGCGTCGCGCCGATCAGAGGCCCAACCCGGTCGCGGCCCGCCACATCGCCGAGCGTCAGGCGCTCCTGGAGCCGACCCTCCCGGAAGAGTCTCCGGCGGTCTACCTGACCCGTCGAATCTCCGAACCGGATCCCCCGGGGTCGGCCAATCCGGTTCGCTGGAAGATGCTCGTGGCCGCCGGCCGGGAGGAGCAGGCCAGGGCCGAGCTCTTGGCGGCGCTGAGATCGCCGCTCTGCGACGCTGTGCGGCCGACCTTCCTGACCGCCGACCCCCAGACCGAGATCGGCGCCGAACCGATGAAGCGTCTGGACCAGAACCTGGAGGCTCTGCGGGTGATCTCTTGGCTGGCGGCGGCCGAGGACGATCGCCTGCTCAAGAGGCTTGCCGTCCGCTGGGCCGCCGCAATCTCGGAGGAGTTCCGGGATTCGCAGGGCTGGGCCTTGACCCTGGTCGGGCGGACGGGCGACGACGGGAGATCTCCGGCGTTCTCCATCGCCCCCGGAGAGATCAACCGCCTCCGACCGGAAGCGGCCGAGGCCCTCGGGCTTCGGGATTCGGCCAACGGCCAGCGGGTTCCCTATCCTCGAAGCCTCGAGAGCTGGCTGGAAGAGGATGCCGAGTCATTGACCCACCTGCAGGAGGTGGTCCGGCTGCAGAGTCTGGACGATCGGGCTCTGTACGGGAATCGGAACGGAACGGCGACGGCCCGCATCGCGGCGGCCTTCATGGAGGCGGGGCTTCTGCTGGATGACGTTCGGCTTCGGAGCGAGGGCCTCGCCGCCTACGGTTCGATTCAGGCCCGGCTCGTGGCCGTCCAGCGGGATGCCCGGCCGTTTCGCCGGATCGACAAGATCGACTTCGCGGAGGCCGCGTTGATGGCCTGGATGGCCGAAGGCCAGGTGGGGCACCTGGACCAAGGGCGTCGCATCTTGGAGCCGATCGTGCAGAGTCGGGATCTGCTGCAGCCCGATCCCGGTCTGGGACTCGGCTGGCTCGACCGTCTGCCCTTCAGCCCGGTGGACGGCTGGATGGAGGCTCCCGCGGCTCGGGCCGGAAGGCTGATTCGAGCCTATGGCGACATCCTGAACCTGGACGACTTCCGGAGCGTCGGCGACCGGCTGCTGCGGCTCCCGCCTCAGGGCTGGACCGGAGGGTCCGGCCGATTGGATGGGATTGCGGCGGCCCGTCTCCAGCTGGCCCGGGTGAGGAAGGTCTTGTCCGCTTCGGAGTGGCGGCGGCTTCGCCTGGCAGACCCCTCGTCTCAGGTCTTGATCCTGCCGGCGCAGTGATCGGCGGGTTGTGTATGCTTCTTCTCGCCGCTCTTCCCTGGACCGGGGAATCGGCGCAAGAGAGCAGACCATGAAGATGCATGAGATCGGGGTTGCGGTGGCGGGAGCCGGATTCATCGGCCCGGTGCACGTTGAGGCGCTTCGCCGAGCCGGAGTGACGGTGCGCGGCATCGTGGGAGTGGATGAGGCCGAAGCCCAGGGCGCAGCCGACCGTCTGGGGCTGCCGAAGGCCTATCGAGACTTCGCCGAGGCGCTTGCCGACCCAGCGGTCCACAGCGTCCACATCGCCACGCCCAACAAGCTGCACTTCCCCATGGCCAAGCAGGCTCTGGAGGCGGGCAAGCACGTCGTCTGCGAAAAGCCGCTGAGCATGACCTCGGCCGAATCGATCCAGCTGGTCGAACTCGCCGACAAGCTCGGCCGGGTCGGGGCAGTGAACTACAATATCCGCTACTACCCGATCGCCCTGGAGGCCCGGCAGCGGGTCCGATCCGGCGAGCTGGGCGAAGTCTTCAGCGTCCACGGCAGCTACGTCCAGGACTGGCTCCTCTTCAACACCGACTACAACTGGCGGGTCCTGGCCTCGGAAGGCGGCGAGCTGCGGGCGGTCAGCGACATCGGCACGCACTGGCTGGACCTGGTTCTCTCGATCACCGGGCTGAAGCCGGTCGAGGTCTTCGCCGATCTCCGAATCGTTCACGAGACGCGGATGCGCCCCCTCGGCGAAGTCAAGACGTTCAGCGACAAGGACGAGGCCGCCAAGATCGACCGGGCTACGGTGGAGATCGAAACCGAGGAAATGGGCATGATCCTGCTGAAGTGCGAGGGGGGCGCCCGACTCTACCTCCACGTCAGCCAGGTGACGGCGGGCCGCAAGAACTGCCTCCGCTTCGAACTGGCCGGATCCAAGAACTCGCTCAGCTGGAACAGCGAGCGGCCGAACGAGGTCTGGATCGGTCATCGGAACGAGCCGAATCAGGAGCTGCTCCGCGACCCCGGCCTTCTTTCGCCCGAGGCGGCGAAGTTCGCCAACTATCCCGGCGGGCACAACGAGGGCTTCCCGGATACCTTCAAGCAGCTCTACCGAGACTTCTATGGCTACATCGGAGCCGGAGACTTTTCGGCCGCGCGAAACTTCCCGACCTTCGCCGACGGGCACAAGGAGATCGTGCTCTGCGA
>JAKRSE010000472.1 GCA_022402505.1 Fimbriimonadaceae bacterium
CATCTTCACCGCCCTTACCATCTTCATCGCCGGCGCGGGCGCATGGATCCGGGGAAGCGAGATGATCGATGCCGAGACGAATTCCAAGCAGGCGGTCCGGGTCATCAGCGACCAGCTGCGGCAGGCGATGATGGTGACGGTCGACAACAACGGCCAGGGGCTCACCTACCGCATTCCCACCCGGACCTCTGATGGAACCTTCTCGGCTCCGCCCGTCTGGGACAACGTCAGCCGCCGGATCTTTCTGCAGAACGGGAACATCGTTCTTCAGGAAGGGACGGCGACCCGCACCATCGTCCGCGGCGTGATCACGACCGACCCTGAGAACGGCAACGCCAGCTACCAGATCTTCACTCCCGGAGCGGGCTCGATCGTCCGCGACGTCACCGTCTTCGTCGTCACCCGTCGCAACCTCTCCCAGGGCCGGACCGTTTCCGGCCGGAAGCGAGAGGTGGTCTACCTCCGGAACATCCCCAGGATCACTCAATGAAGCTGTCCATCCTCCACCGAATTCGAACCAGGAGCCGACGACGAGGGTCGGCCCTGGTCACGACGTTTCTGGTCATGGCCATCCTGGCCGTCAGCGCCGTGGTCTACGTGGACTACGCGACCCAGACGATGAGGGAATCGCGCCGGAGCACCGACGACGTTCTGACGACGAACCTGACGGAAGCCGGCGTCCAAGCCGAGCTTCGAGCCCTCTGGCGGATCTTCAAGGAGGACCAGACGTTTGAGGAGTTCGACGACCTTCTCGTCGGGGCCAGCAAGACGGCGCCGAAGGGGATCGTCGCCAATCAGATCGGTCCGAGGAACGGCCGGTACGCCGCGGCGGTGATCACCTACGTCAACTCCGACGCCTACACCCGCCTGATCACGATCCGCTCGCTCGGCTGGCTGGACAGAGACAACGACGGGGTGCTGGACAACGGAGAGCCCCGAAAGCTGGTGGACGTGGCGACGACCTTCTCGCTGCTGCCTTCGCGAGTCTTCGACTACACCTACTTCGTGAACAACTACGGGTGGATGTACGGCTTCAACCAGAACACGCTGATCGTCAACGGCGACATGCGGGCCAACGGCAACTTCGACTTCCAGGGCGGCTCGCCCACCGTGAACGGTCGGGTGGTCGGCGCTCCGAATTCGAAGCTGGACCCGGCTGCCTCGGGCATCATCAATTCGGCTCCGGTCAAGCAGACCGATGCCTCGTACCTGACGAGCTACAACGGCACGGCCGGCATGACGACCCGCTGGCGTCAGCCCTACAATCCGGCGATTCATGGAGCCATCGGTTCGGCTGAGTTTGAGAACTGGCGCGACCTCGTCTTCGAGTCGGACGCCCAGGCGGTGAACGGCCGACCCTTCGGCGCCACGCTTTCGGACGTCAACGGCACTCAGGCATGGTCCCGAACCTCACCATCCTCGACCATCACCAAGACGATGATCGACTCGGAGAGCACGAAGGAGCTGGTCATGCCCGACCTCCGGGATCTCAATCGGTACATCTCGCTGAGTCAGAACTATGTGGACAACAAGGCCACATTCAGCGACGGAAGCACGAACCCCAACTATGGTCAAGGGGCGAAGCTGGAAGTCTGGGATTCCTCCCAGGGCAGGTACGTCCGGGTGGACACCAACGGAGTGGTGAACGGCAGCGCGGTTCTGATCGGCACCGACGCCCACCCGATCCGGATCACCGGGCCCGTCACCGTGACTCAGGACGCCGTGCTGAAGGGCACCGTCCAGGGGCAGGGCACGATCTATACGGGTCGCAACGTCCACGTGGTCGGCTCTCTGGTCTACAAGAATCCTCCGAACTTCAAGGGCTCGAACCCGGCGACGGTGGAAGCGACCGTCGAGAAGGCGGACATGCTGGGCCTCGCCGCCCGGGGCTCGGTGCTCTTCGGCAATCCGAACAGCTACGGTGCGACCTACCCCCTCTACTACATGACCCCGCCCTTCACCAAGGGACGCTACGACGAGAACGGAAACTACATTCCTCCCTTCAATGCCAATCAGGTGGACTCGACGGGCCGGAAGCTGTACCAGAGCGTGATCTCTGATTCGGTGATGAACTCGATCGCGGAAGGGGTGAATCAGGTCGATGCGATCATGTACACGAACAACCTGGGTGGCGGTCAAGTCGGGACAGGCGGAAGCGGCCTCACGATCAACGGCTCGCTGATCTCCAAGGATGAGGCGATGGTCGTCTACTCGCTGCCGCTTCGACTGAACTACGACAACCGGATTCGTGAACGGAAGGCGACGAGCCAGCCGCTGATCGACCTCCAGCTGCCCCGTGCTCCGACGCTCATCCGCAACTCGTGGCAGGAGTGGG
The DNA here is from genome assembly GCA_022402505.1 of Fimbriimonadaceae bacterium. Classification (GTDB taxonomy): domain Bacteria; phylum Armatimonadota; class Fimbriimonadia; order Fimbriimonadales; family Fimbriimonadaceae; genus JAKRSE01. The sequence continues at coordinate 2,336 of JAKRSE010000472.1, forward strand.
GATTCGGCAACACGACCAACCTGAGTCCGGCCTTCACGGGCGGCAACGGCACGTTTGCCCCCGCCGGCCCAGGGAACGGGACGGGCAACGGCCAAGGCAACGGTTGGGGCTTCTTCAACAACCTCCTCGACGCCCTGCTGAACCTGTTCGGCAACTTGAATCACTGACATGAAGCCAACAAGCATGAACACCATGAAGAAACTCAATCTCGGAGGACGGGCGGCAACCCTGCTGGCGGTGATGACGATGGCGGTTTCTGCCTTCGGATTCATCCCGGACCAGGCGGGCAAGTCGGCTCCGATTCCCGAACAGAGCCAGGAGACTCTGGCCCAGCAGCAGCGGTTCAACGGCGCGCAGGGCGTGGTCGGCTCAGTGCCTCTCAATGAGAAGCGGACGACGACCCGGCGATCCGACTTCATCGACGCCCCGGGATCGACCGGCTCGAGCGGCTCGACCGGCTCGGCCGCCTCGTCTCTGACCAGCATGGGCCAGGCTCAGGCCTCGGCAGCCCTGGTCCAGGTGGAGCTGGAGGAAGGGAAGAAGGCGACGGCCCCGATTCGGATGGCGGTGTGGGGGCTTCTGGCGCTGATCATCGGCGGCGGGTTGGTGATGGTTCTGCGACGCTACGCCGACCGCAATCTGCCCGCCATGCCGGAAGTCCGCCGGATTCGCTGGTAAGGCAGCCTGCCGGGTACCGTGAATGGGGTGCCGGGGCGGAAGATTGATTCGGAGCGGAGGCCCGGCAGGTTCAGCCTGCCGGGCCGCACTCTTTCCGTGATTCGATCCAGCCGGGGGCTTCGTCGTCGGCTCCTGCGGTCCTGGCTGGCGGTCGGGGCCGCCTTTGTGGTGGCGATGGCTCTGGCGGCGACGGGCTTCCGGGCCATTGCCGCGACCTTGCTGGGCTCCGGCTTCTTGGAGGGGCCCGGGGGCTGGGTCGTCTCGGTTCTCGGTCCGGTCTTGATCCTGCTCGTGTCGGGCCCGCTGTTCGTTTTGTTCAGCGGGGTCCTTGCCCCCTTTTTCTGGGACGGGATCGGGCGAGAGGCGGAGCTGGCTGCCGTCGGCGAGGTGGTCGAGCATCCCCTCTCCCGCCGCGCCTTTCTGCTGGACATGGCCCTGCGCCTCGGGTTCATGGCGATGGTTTCGGTTCCGGCAACGATCCTGATCTTCACCCCGGCGTTTTGGCTCTCGCCCGTGCTGCTCGGCCTGCTGGTCTTCAGCGATGTGACCGGGTCGGTGATGCAGCGGCGTGGCGTTCCGTTTCCACGAGCCCTGGGGCAAGCCTTCCGACCCCGCAGCGCATGGGCGCTTCTGGCCGCCTGCATCGGTCTCAGCTTCTTCTCGGTTCTGCTGGCCGCCATGCTTCCCGTCCTGGCGTCCTCGGCCTCGCTGATGTTCGCCGAAGACCGGCATGTGCCATGATCCTTGGCTGATGGCAAAGAAGATCGCGGTCTTGGGGGGCGACGGAATCGGGCCGGAGGTGACGGCCGAGGCGATTCGGGTCCTGCAGGCGGTCCGATCCGACCTGGAGTTTGAATCCGCCCTGGTGGGCGGCGCCGCACTGGATCAGACGGGCGAGCCCCTGCCGGCGGCGACCCTGGACCTCTGCCGACTGGCGGATGCGGTGCTGCTCGGAGCGGTCGGAGGGCCCAAGTGGGATCGAATCGAACCCGCCACCCGTCGTCCGGAGATCGGCGCCCTGCTGCCCCTGCGGAGCGAACTGGA
>JAKRSE010000473.1 GCA_022402505.1 Fimbriimonadaceae bacterium
AGGGTCAGGAACGTTCGGAGATGGGCGAACCCGTGGCCGATCTGAGGATCCAGCCGAAGTCCGAACCCACGGGCTTCGAGATCGGCGGCGACCTTGTTCCCCGACTCATCGACGAGATCCCGGTGCTCGCCGTCCTGGCCACCCAGTGCCGCGGCCGGACCCTGATCCGCGACGCCGCCGAGATGCGGGTGAAGGAGACCGACCGGATCGCCGTCATGGTGGACGGGCTCCAGCGGATGGGCGCCGAAATCCAGGCCACGGAAGACGGGATGATCATCCAGGGACCCACCGCCCTCACCGGAGCCCAGATCGACGCCGCCGGAGACCACCGGATCGGGATGGCCTTCGCGGTGGCGGGCACGGCAGCCCAGGGCGAAACGGTCATTCGCAACGCCGAGTCGATCCGAACCAGCTATCCTGGCTTTTGGGACCACATGGAGGAGCTCTTTGACTGAACGACTTGTGATCGCGATCGACGGTCCGGCAGGGGCCGGGAAGTCGACGGCCGCCCGGCTCACCGCGCAGCGGCTGGGCCTTCGGCTCCTGGACACCGGCGCGATGTACCGCTGCGTCGCTCTGGCCGGTCTGGCCGAGGGTCTGAGCGGTGCGGCGGGCGAGGAGGAGGCGATCGGCGATCTGGCCGCCCGCATCCACATCGACTTTCTGCCGTCCCAGCCGGAGGCGGTTCTGCTGGACGGCCAGGATGTCGCCTCCCGGATCCGCTCGAACGCCGTCGGCCAGGCCGCCAGCCGGATGAGCGTCTATCCCCGCGTCCGCCGAGCCATGGTCGCCCGGCAGAAGGAGATCATCGCCTCCGGCGGAGTCGTCCTGGAGGGGCGGGACACCACCACGGTGGTCGCCCCCGAGGCGGATGTCAAGGTCTTTCTGACCGCCAGCGTGGAGGAGCGGGCCCGTCGGCGGTGGTTGGAGCAGCGGCGCGCGGGGTCGCAGCACGGGCTCCACGAAGTCGCGGTGGAGGTTCTGGAACGCGACCTCCGCGACTACAGCCGCGAAGATTCTCCCCTCATGCTCGCCGAAGACGCCGTGATCATCGAGAGCTTCGGCCTGTCGCCGGACCAGGTGGTCGATCGGATCATCGAGCTCCTCGCAGCCCCGGCAGGCGGAGGATCGAGCTCGTGATGCGGGCGGATTGGGGTCGGCTCCTGACCGCAATGGCGACCCCCTTCGGCGAATCCGGAGAGGTCGATCTGAAGGCGGCCAAGAGGCTCGCAGCCTGGCTGGTGGATGTTCAGCGGAACGAGGGCCTGGTGGTGAGCGGAACGACGGGCGAATCCCCCACACTCACCCCCGACGAAAAGCTTGCCCTGCTGGAGGCGGTGAAGGAGGAGGTCGGCGACCGGGCTTCGGTCCTCTTCGGAGCCGGAACCTACGACACGGCCGAATCCTGCCGGCTGGCCCGCGAAGCCGAGGCCCGAGGAGCCGACGGGATCATGGCGGTCAACCCCTATTACTCCCGCCCGGGTCAGGGCGGCCTGGAAGCCCACTTCCGGGCGATCGCCGACTCGACCTCCCGACCCGTGCTGCTCTACAACATCCAGCCGCGCTCGGCGATCACTCTGGACACGGCCACGCTGCTCCGACTGGCCGAGGTTCCCAACATCGCCGGGGTCAAGGAGGCGAGCGGAAACCTGGGTCAGATCTCCGAAGTGATCCGCGACGCGCCGAAGGACTTCCTGGTCTACAGCGGGGACGACGGGCTGACCCTCGCCGTCCTCGCCCTCGGCGGGTACGGACTCGTCAGCGTGGCCTCGCATTTGGTGGGTCGCGAGTACCGGGAGATGATCGAGTGCTTCGAAGCCGATCCGGCGCGGGCGAGGGCGATTCACCATAAGGTGGAACCGCTCGTCCGAGCCCTCTTCGCCTGTCCGAATCCGGTTCCGGTCAAGACCCTCGTGGCTGACCATTTGGTGGAATTCTCGTCGCGAGTGCGACTGCCTCTGGTCCCCTTGGACCAGACGGAGGAGGCCCGGCTGCGCGCCGCCTGGGCAACGTTCCAGGCCTCCTGACCCGCAGAAGACTCAGCGGCCGGCCATCCGGTCCCGAAAGGCGAGGTGCCCCCAGGTCCAGGCGACGCCCGCCATGGGATGGTCCACGGTGAACTCGTTCATCATGATGGTCCAGTGGCTGTCGAAGAAGACCTCTCGGGTCGGCCACTGCGCGTAGGCCGGGTAGACGAACGGCTGGGCCAGCTTCAGCCAGGGTCCGTCGATTTCGGGCGTCCTCGGCGAGAGGGCGCCATAGACCGTGATCCCCGGGGGCGCAGACTGGGCCGAGAGCTTCGGGTCGATCATGAACGGGAAGCGGACGGGCCGCGTTCCGAGTCCGCTGGTCATGACGTGCCCCGTCGGGTTGATCCCCAGGCCGTATCCCGCACTCCGAATGAGCCCGGCGAGATACTGCGGCTCCCCGGTCTCCCAATAGGCGGCGATGAGGGAAGGCGAGCCCCCCGGATCGGTCTCCCGGCCGTAGCCTGGGTAGGCGAAGCCGTCCGGCTGAGCCCAGCGGAAGGATGTCCGACCGACCTGGACCAGAGCCGAGTCGGCCTGCTTCACGACCTCGCGGCGAGCGGCGGCCAGGATGTCGTCCGGCAGAGTCTTCAGCTGGAGGGCGATCTCGGCGGCCTCGGTCTGATCGACCACCTGCCACTCCCGAATCTTGGGCGATTCGCCCAGGAAGAGGGCGTCTCGACGGACCGCCTCGACGAACCTCTCCTGCCCCGTGAGGGCGTGGAGCACGACCGCCGCCAACACCCGCGAATCCCGAATGCCGTGGGCCCGCTCCAGCCTGGTCAGGCCTTCCATGGTCCGGTCCGCCCAGTCGTAGGCGCGGAGGGCCGAATCACGGTACCCGGCAGCTCGGATCGGGTCGATGCTCTGCAGCCGGAGGGCCAGGAGGCCGGCAGAGGCTGCGTAGAGCCGGCTGGACCAGGGATCGGGGGCGTAGGCGAAGATCTGCAGCGAGTTCTGCCAGGAGGTCTCGCCGGAGAGCGGGTGCTCGTTCATCTCATAGCCCCCGCGGACGCCACCCTCGGCGTTCTGCATCCTTCGGTGGTGGTCGATGGCCCAGGCGGCTTCCACCAGGATGTCCGGCACCCCCTGGCCGGAGCCGGGGATGTTCAGCCGGACCTCGTCGGCGGCCGGGAAGCGGAGGCTGAGACGAACCAGGTTCCGTGAGGCCAGCAGGTGCTGGACCCGGGTGTCCCAGTCACCCGCATCCTTGTAGCCGCCCCAGGCCTCGGGCACATGCTCGTCGGTCGCCCCCTTCACCAAGTTTTCGAAGTTCCCGGTGTCCGTTCCCTGGGCGTTCAGTCCGTTCCCGCTGTCCATCAGCATGGTCGTGCTGTGCCGGATGCGGATGGCGGGGTCGTTCGGCGGGAAGCTGGCGGGAGCCCGGTAGCGGGAGAACGGCGGGCCGAACTCCTGGGCATTCCTCTGATAGAAGAATCCCTTGGCGCCCACGGCGAAGGCCTCGCGCCAGGGATTCTCGCCGATCGTGAAGGGTTCGGAGAGTCCGATTCCGGCAAGCCGAATCCGGTAGCGGCCGGGCTTTTCCAGGCGCGTGAAGTCGAGGAGGAAGACCGGAGCTCCCGCGCCCGGATCGTCGTAGTTCTCCGAATCCGAGCGGACCCCGTCGTGATGCTCGGTGATCGGCCCGCTGAAGACGAGGCCGCCCTGCTCATCCACCACGTCGAAGGTGGGGGATTCGAGCCGCGCGGGGCCGAGCGAGCCCATCCACAGGCTGAAGAGGGCCGACTTGTCCGGATCGTCCGGCCGGAATCCCAGCTGGTTGATCCGGAGGCCCTCGACTCGGCGAGCCGGATCACCCAGCCTTCCGCGAACCGTGGGCAGACCCTGCACCCAGATGGAGACTTCCTGGTCCAGAGGCAGGGGAGCCGCCGTGCGGAGGTAGAGGCGATGGACCTGTTCACCGTCGAACTCCCAGGGGCCGATCCGGCCCAGCTCGCCGGGAAAGCTCTTCCGGCCGACCTCCTGCACCTGGACGAGCCGATTCCCCACGCGGATCTGAACCTCGCCGGGATCGTCGCCCCGATCGACGTTCCAGT
>JAKRSE010000474.1 GCA_022402505.1 Fimbriimonadaceae bacterium
AAACGGCCGATTTCCTCGCCCCCGTTTCCGCACAAGTGCGGAAACAGCGTGACGGATCAGGGGGCGGGGTCTGCGAAGAGATCCATCAATGGCGTGTAGCGGAAGACGGTTCCGGAAGAGGTTCTCGGTCCGGTAGACAGAAGGTCATGTGCTTCCAACTTGGCGACGGCCCTCCGCACCGTATCTGCCGCCAATCTCAGGTCTCGGCTCACAGCGGGAATGGTAAAGACCGGGTGCTCAAAGCTCCACTCGAGGACCTTGAGGGCAGCGGATCGGTCTTCGGCGAGGAGTGAACGGTGCTCCTCCCGCATTCGAATGATCGTTCGAGCCTTTTCGGCTGAATCATTGGCCGTGTCTGCCATCCCGGCCAGGAAGAACTTTAGCCACGGCTCCCACTCTCCGTGTGTGCGGACTCGTTGGAGCCGATCATAGTACTCCGTTCGATTTCGCTTCAGAAACAGCGAGAGATACAGGATCGGCTGGGCAAGAATCCCTTCTGCAACGAGCAGGAACGTGATCAACATGCGCCCTACACGGCCGTTGCCAACGAGGAAGGGGTGGATCGTTTCGAATTGTGCATGCAACAGACCGATCTTGATCAAGGCCGGAAGTTCTCCCTCTTGATGCACAAAGTCCTCCCAGGCCCCCAGCGCCTCCAGGAGGCGGTCCGGAGGAGGAGGCACGAACTGGGCAGTCTGCAGGGTGGCTCCGGCGGGCCCGATCCAGTTCTGGCTTGTCCGAAAGGCACCCGGAGTTTGATGGGCTCCGCGGACACCGGCGACGAGTCGTTCATGGATCTCCTTCACAAGGCGGAGGGAGATGGGCAGGGTGTCCAGCCGTTGCAGACCATAGTTCATGGCGCTGAGATAGTTCAGAACCTCGCCTGCATCCTTTGGCTGGTTCGGTGAGTAGATTTCCTGCTCCCTCTCCAGCACATCGGCCAAGGAGGACTGAGTTCCTTCGATCTGGCTGCTGAGAACGGCCTCCTGCCGGATGTACATTGCTACGAAGAAGCCTGGGTTGGGCAGATTCTCGGTTGCGCCGTCCAGTCGGCCCAATGCCCGATCGGCTCGGGAGAGGAGAGTTCGGAGTTCATCGTCCCATATGAGCTCGGGCGAGTTGGGCGGCAACGGATGGGGCATGAAGGCGACGTAGCCGGTCGGCTGCTTCAGGAAGGTCCCTGACCGAGTCTGCCCAGGACGGTGCACAGGTCGAATTATTGCCGCACACAGGCCTGCGTTTCCGCAAAAAGGGGGCCGAAATGCGGAAACGGCCGATTTCCTCGCCCCCGTTTCCGCACAAGTGCGGAAACAGCGTGACGGGTCAGGGGGCGAGGAGGAGGGCGACTTCGCTGCAGAAGTGCCGCCCGGCAGGGGTCAGGGCGATCCGGTCGGCGCCTTCGATCCAGCCGCGAGTTCGGGCCGTGGCCAGTCCGGAGGGGTCGATCTCCAGGCCGCCGATCTCCAAGCCTTGGTTCAACCGAATCCCCAGCATGATCCGCTCGAAGTTCTCGTTTTCCGGGGTCAAGTCGTCCCGGTCGCACCAGAGATCCGCGCGCGATTCCACCCTCTCGCTGTAGCCGAGCGGATGCTTGAAGTTGGTGTACCGCACCCGCCCCTCCGGCCCGGAGACGCAGCCGACGGCGCCGGGTCCGTAGCCGAGATAGTCTTCGGCGTGCCAGTAGCAGAGGTTGTGCAGACACTCGCGCCCTGGGCTCGCGAAGTTGCTGATTTCGTACTGGGTCATCCCGGCCGCAGCGGTCGCCCGGATCGCCTCTTCGTACATCTCCACCTGCACATCGTCATCCGGGAGGTTGAGCATCCCCCGGTTGTGAAGGCGCTTGAACCGGGTGTTGGCTTCGATCGTGAGTCCGTAGAGACTGAGGTGATCGGGGCGGAGGGCCAGGGCGGTCTCCAGGTTCCGCTTCCAGCCGGCCGGCTTCTGCCCCGGGAGTGCGAACATCAGATCGAGGTTGACGTTCGCAAAGCCCGCCTGTCGCGCCGCTCCCACGGCCAGAGCCACGTGATCGGCAGCGTGGACTCGGCCGAGGCGGATCAGGTCGCCGGGATCGAAGCTCTGGGCGCCGAGGCTGATCCGGTTGAAGCCGGCCTGACGCATCGCCTCGAACTTGGGGATGTCCACCGTGCCCGGATTCGCTTCCGACGTGACCTCGGTCTCCGGCGTGATCGGGTGGGCCTCCAAAACGGCCGCAAGGAGCCGGGTGATCTGGTCGGCCGAGAGGAACGTCGGGGTCCCTCCGCCGAAGAAGACGGTCTTGGCCGGGCGGCCCCGATGCGGGCTTCGGCGAATCTCCTCGATGGTCGCCGCCGTCGTCCGCTCGACGATCTCACCCGTCATCGCGTAGCTGTTGAAGTCGCAGTAGCCGCACTTGCTGGGGCAGAACGGCGTGTGAACATAGACGGCGATCGGCTCCACACGAGTCAGTGTACGGTCCCTGGGAGGCGGAGCCGGGGGCCGGTGGCTGCCGCAGGTTGTCCACGCCCTGAACATGACGGTCGCCCAGGCTCCGTCCCTGGGCGATCCGGTCAGGGACGAGGCGGCTTTGGTTCGCGGTCCGGATCAGCCTTCGGGAGCTGATCCCACTTGACCCAGGTCTCCTTGAACCGCCTCAGGGGGATGGCAAAGTGTGAGACAACGTCGACTTGACCCGACTGGAGTTGATAGGTGAACAAGGCCACTGGGAGTCGCGCGAATCGTCGGCGATCCTCCCGCATCTGGGCGGGGCCGGCGGGCGAGGGCGGTCGCATGCCGGAGAGGTCCCGCGGACCGAAGAGGCCGGCCACCCGCCGCTGAAGGGGCTGAATCAGCCCTCCGCCTCCCAGATCCATGAACCATGCCGTTGTCTGGCTCATCCGAACTCTGAGTTCGATCGGCGCGTCTTCTCGGGCAATGGCATCGGCGAGAAACCGGCCCTGGAGTCCCTCCCTTTTTCCGACCAGGGCGGGTTCTTCGTCAAAGGAATCGGTTCCCATGTTTCCGATGACGTAGAGGAGATTCAGCTGGGTCTGCCTGGGAAGCGCCTCGAAGTCGATGGGAATTCCGGTGGCTGTCCTTCTGGCGTCTTCCAGGGCAGAGGGTCCTTGAGAGGCCAGAATAGTGACAGGATCGATGGACGCCTGCTGGAGGCCAAGCCACGGCACCCTGAGGAGACTGCCCAGTGCGACGGCTCCTGGGCCCAGGCTCTTGGCCGCTCCAACCAGGGCATCCAGGTCAACGCCTCCGGACGAGCGAATCTTGCGGGCCGTCGAGACCAGCGGCCCTCGGTCGGCGTTCATCAGAAGGTCGCCCGTGATTTCCGGGCGGCAGCGGAGGGCCAGAATCCGGTCCTTGGTGTCCTCCACGGACTGTTCTGGACTCTCAAAGAGGCTCAGAATCATGCCCGGTGAGCCGAATCCTGGCTTCATCCTTTGGCCGGGCGCGACCATGAAGGCGGCCGGCCCCGTCCTCCAAAGAATGTCCGGTGTCCGAGCCACTACGGAGCGGCCTGAGGTCCGGGCAAGTTCGTCCAGCAGTCGATCCGTGTACCCGTCAAAGGGGTCGGTCTGGTCGGCAGCCGCCAGACCATCGACCACGGTCTTCCATGCATCCTCTTGGACTGCCAGGTCAGATCCGACGGGCTGAGTCAGGTGACTGAGCGCCTCGTCGAACGGAGTGACCTTGATCGACGGCATCCGCGCGACATAACTGGGGAGCAGTCCCAGTTCCCGGTAGGGCTCGGGGCCGGGGACGGGGGGAAATGTCACCTGGTCCGAGATCAGCCGAGCCCCCCTCGCGGAGAGGGGAACGATGGTCACGGAGGCGCTCCCCGGACTCCACATCTGGACCTGAACGACGACGTCTTTCGGCACGGTGGCGCGACCGTTCCGGTCCGGCGCCACGTCGTCCGGCAGCCTGAAGTTTTGAACCTTCGAACCCGACGGGGACCCGCTCCAGGCATCTTGGATCAGCCGAAACTCCCGAAGATAGGTTTGGACGGCTCGATTCAGAGCAGGTGGGCAGGCCGACTGGAACCTTGTCGGGTTGGCCGAGAATTCAACGGGAATCCCCAGCGGCATCTTG
>JAKRSE010000048.1 GCA_022402505.1 Fimbriimonadaceae bacterium
TCCGACAAAGTCGAGGTTGACTCGCTTTTCGGCCTGGGTGGTCGTCCGCACCGGATTCGGCGCGGGGGCCGCATTCTGGGCCGGAGCCGGATTCTGCGAGGGAGTCTGAACCGGAGTCCGGGCCGGAGTCTGAGCCGGGGTTCGGGTCGGGGGGAGAATCGGCTTCGGGCCGGCCTCGTCGGGCTTCAGGTTGCCCTGGGCGTTCCCCAAGACTTCCGCGGGCTTGAGAGGAGGCACGGTCGAGGGGAAGGGAGTCCGCTCCTCCGTCGCTCGGGTGGCGGGCAGGACCGTCGGCATCTGGGCCGGGGCGGGATCGGAGCCGAGGCGGATCACCCACTTTCCTTCCTGCTGGACCAGCCGGGGCGATTCCGTCGGCAGAAGTCGGAGGTGGACCCGAACCTTGGGCGGATTCGCGCTGTACCAGCCGACTTCGATGACCGAGACGTTGGGAAGCGGCATCCGTCGGCGGAAGCCCTTCACGTCCAGCTTGGCATCGAATTCGACGATGTAGCTTTCGCCGTTCAGGATCCTCAGCTCCTTCGGCTTGGTCAGATCGGTGCCCGAGACGACGACGTCCAGGCCGGAGGACCGGGTTTCGATCTCAACGCTCGAAATCCGGCCTTCGGCCCACGCGGACATGGCGACGCAGGAGAGTCCTGCCACCGCCCAAAGTTTGGTTTGCCCCATGTTCAACGATCTTTCTCCAGCTTAACGTCCTGTTTTCTGCCGCGATGACGCACTTTGACCGTGTCGCCTTCGATGCCGACGACCGTGCTGTCGCCATCGACGCTTCCGCCGACGGGCACCAGCCGCTGGTTCCCTTCGGAATCTTCCAGCACGGCCATCTTCGAAGTACCGACGATGACGCCGCGCACTTTGTAGCCGAATTCTTCAGGCGAAGGGCCGGAGGGCTGCACAGAAATACCAGGTGAACCCGGAAGGGCTCCCGGGCCGAATCCCGGAGGGACCAACGGACTCAGGTCGCCGCCCATGGAAGGAGGCGGAGACTGGCGCACGACCCGGCTCGGCCGCTCTTCCTGCGGAGGGTTGGCCGCATTCCCGACCACCGGCTGAGGCGGAGCCACGCGGCCGGCCGTCGAAAGTTCGGAGGCCAGTTCCCCGCCCGGTCGGAACGGGTCGCGAGGAGTCGCGCCGGCGGTCGCCAGCTCCATGAGCTGCTCGCGGAGCGGATCGGCGGGCGCCTCTGCGGGGGCGTTCGGATCCACGGCCGGCTCTTCGGGGGTCGCTTCGGCGGTCGCGTCCGGAACGGGGGCAGGCGTGCCCCCATTACCCATGAACTGGAATGCGCCGACGGCGAGGAGCACGGCGACCAGGGCGCCGAGAATCAGGGGCTGCTTGTTCTTCATGATCGGTTGCCTCCATCCATCGGGGCGGAAGCGATTTCCATGTCCGTCTTCATGCCTTCCTCGTTGTTCGGGAAGACGAAGGCTTTCAGGCGCAAGGTGGCATCCAGGTGGAGGTAGGTCGGCCGGTTCGCCTCCATGCGCGGAGTCAGGTTCACGGTCTGCACGGCGACGATCTTGGGGAACCGCTTGAGCTGATCGACCAGGGTGATGAACGACTGGTAGTCGCCCTTGCCCGTGATGTCGATCTCAACCTCTTCGTAGGCCTTGCGCTCGCGCTCCACACCTGCCGGCGGCGGGGGCGGAATGATCGGTCGGACGCCGGTGACGTTCACCTGGCTGGACCATCCGACCTTCTCGATCTCTTCCAGAAGGGTCGGAATGTAGGCGATCTGCGGGACTCCCATCTCCAGGTGGGTCAGCTCCTGGTTCAGGCTCACGATCTTCTGATCGGCCTCCTGAAGTGAAGCGATCAGCTCCTCCTCCTCCGGAACCTCGGCATCCAGGACCTTCATTCGGCCTTCCGCGTCGGTCATGGCGTTGTACTGGAGGTAGATGGCTCCGCCGCCCAGGGCGACCGCCGCGAGGGCGATCAGGCCGAGCGTCTTGCTGTTGAGTCCGTTTGCTTTCATGGGGTCGGGGCCTCCTGCGGGATGCCTTCGTCAGGAGTCTTGGAAGTGCCTTCCAAGGCCCCGGAGAGTTCAAACTGCGTCGACTGGTTGTTCGGGCCGACCTTCTCCTGGGTGTACTTCAGGTTCACGCCTTCCACCTGCGGACTCGATTCCAGCCGGAGGATGAAGTCGCCGACCCTCTTCTGGTCCACGCTGAGTCCGGTGACGTTGAGGGTCACGGGAGCGTTCGGATCGGCGCCGGCGGCGGACTTCAGATCGCTGACGACCACTCCGTCCGGCGTGTTGGCGCCCAGGTAAGAGAGGAAATCGGCCCAGCGTGCCGTGTCCGTTTCAGCATCGGTCAGCGTGTTCTTCCTCACCTGCAGACCGGCGATCTCCGACTGCTTGGCGTCGAGGTCGTTCATCATGGGCGTCAGCCGCTCCTTCAGCGCTTCCAGCTCCCTGATCTTCAGGGTGTACTTCACCGTTTCGAAGGTGAAGTAGCCGGCGGTGAGGAAGGCGATCGCGGCGAACCCGAAGATTCCGAGGAGAACGGTCCGGGTCTGCCTCTCCCGGGCTCGGACCGCCGAGCGCTGTTCCTGAATGAGATTGACAAGCGGCATCTTGGTTTAGGCTCCCTTGGCGAAGGCCCTCAAGGCCAGTCCGGAGGCGACCGCCAGATCCAGACCCGGCCCTTCGGTCGAGTCGCTGGCCTGGAGGAAGCGGGGATTGTCGTAGACCCCGGAGGCCGTGCAGGGCACTCCGAGCTTGTGTTCAAAGTAGGGCGCGAGTCCCTGCAACTCGGCCGAACCTCCGGAGAGGATCAGGCGGGTGACAGGCTTGGGGGCTCCCTGCTCGGTCTGCTGAGACTGGTAGTAGTTCAGCGACCGGCGGATCTCGCGAATCAGCTCGTCCAGGCGCGGCTGGATGACCCGCAGAGGCGGGTTCTCCATGACCTGTCCTTCTTCCAGCAGCGGCGAGAGGTCCAGCTGAGCCTTGCCTCGGTCGGCGTCTTCCTGGGAGAGCTTGAAGTAGGTCTTCAGCGCATCGCTCAGATTCGCACCGGCCTGGGGGATGGTTCGGGTCATCGCGAACACACCCTCGCTGACCACCGAAACGTTGGTCGTCCCCGCGCCGAAATCGACGAGGGCGATCGTCTCGCTCATCATGCTTCGGTCGAAGTTCGCTTCGACCAGGGCCCGGTACATGGCGAAGGGCTCCAGGTCGACGATCTCGACTTCCAGTCCGGCCCGCTCCACTGCGGCGATCCGCGATTCGACGATCTCCCGGGGGCTGGCGACGATGAGGACGTCCATCTGGCCGTTCTCCGCTTCGCCGATGATCTCGAACTCGATGAAGCTGTCCTCAATGCTGGACGGAACGTACCGGCCGGCCTCGAACTTGATCGACTTGCGGAGGGTGGCCTCGGGCATCTTGGGGATGCGGACGGTGCGCACGATGACCGAGCCTCCGGCGACGGCGATGACTGCACTGGTGGCGGTCATTCGACCTTCTCGCAGGGCCATCCGGATCGCGCCGGCGAGGGCGTCCTTGTCGGCGACCAATCCATCGCGCACCGAATCCTTGGGGGTGGGCACGAC
>JAKRSE010000475.1 GCA_022402505.1 Fimbriimonadaceae bacterium
CCGAGGCCGCGCCTCAGCCCTGACCGGAGAAGAATCATGTCGGACCTGACCCGCCGAGACGCCCTGCTTCTGGGGGGTGCCGGACTGCTGGCATTGGGCGCAGCCGGCTGCCGCACCCCGCTTCGCCTGGCCGAAGAGACCGCTCCCGCCGAGCCCCGCAACCCCAAACCCAGGGACCTCGCCTCCGCCATGGACGCCTTCGGGTTCGGCCCCAGCCCGGCCGACGGAGGCCCGTCGGATCGGCGGACTCCTCGGACCTGGTTCGAGGCTCAGCTGGAGGCCCCGGAGGAGGACGGCGAAGCCCTGTCGGCCGCCCTTCGCCGCCTGGACATCTTCCACTTCTCCGCCTTCGAGCTGCGCGACATGCCCCAGTGGAGGGTCGTCCAGCAGCTGGAGACCGCCGCCGTTCTGCGGGCCGTCTACAGCCCCTGGCAGCTGCGGGAGCGGATGGTGGACTTCCTGACCAACCACCTGAACATCGCCGCCGGCAAGGGAGTCGCCGCCTACCGGAAGCCGACCGATGAGCGCGAAGTCGTCCGCCGCCACGTGTTCGGCCGGTTCGAAGACCTGATCCTCGCCTCGGCCCGGTCCACCGCGATGCTCGTCTACCTGGACCAGCAGGCCAGCAGCGCCGCCGAACCCAACGAGAACTACGCCCGCGAGCTGCTGGAACTCCACACCCTCGGCGTGGACGGCGGCTACACCCAGAAGGACGTGATGGAGGCGGCCCGCGCCTTCACCGGATGGACCGAGCAGCGGGAATTCCTCCGGGCCAAAGGCCGATTCCGATTCCGCCCCGAGCTCCACGACCAGGGACCGAAGCGGATCCTCGGAGTCGATCTGCCGGGAGGCCGGGGAGTGGAAGACGGGGAGGACGTGGTCCGGATCGCCTGCCGTCACCCCGCGACCGCCAGGCACATGGCCCGCAAGCTCGGCCGGTTCTTCCTCGGCGTCGAAGAAGGGCCGGCGGTCGATGCGGCTGCCGAGGCCTTTCGAAACTCGAACGGAGACCTCAAGACCGTCCTCCGGTCCCTTTTCGCCTCCTGGGAGTCAGGTCAGGCCAGGCCCGCCGTCAAGCGGCCGTTCGACTTCCTGGCTTCCTCTCTGCGAGCCGTGGGAGCCGAGACCGACGGAGGCCCGCCGCTCATCGATCACCTGCGGCAGATGGGCCAGCCCCTCTACCAGTGGCCGATGCCCGACGGCTATCCGATTGATGCCGAAGCCTGGACCGGCTCCATGCTGGGCCGATGGAACTTCGCCTTCGCCCTGATGCACAACCGGATCGACGGCACCCGCGTGCCCGACAGCCGACGACTGCAGGGAGACGAGCGGAGCATCCTGGGCAGGCGGCTTGACGGCCTGGCCTCCGACACCCCCGCCGACCGGATCGCCCTGGCGCTGGCCGGCCCCGACTTTCAGTGGAGAACCTGACCATGGCCGACCGAGAACTGCACTCCTGGACATCCTGCGACGGAGATGGACGCCTGAACGGCTCCATCGCCGGGCTCACCCGCCGCCAGATGCTCGCGGTCGGGATGGGCGGGCTCGCCTCGCTCTTCGGCGCGGGCACCGCCTGGTCTCAGGCCGTCGTCCAAAACCGACCGCAGCATGACCGGGTCCTCGTCGTCATCTTCCTGCGAGGCGGAGCGGATGCCCTCAACATTGCCGCTCCGATCCACGAGCAGGAGTACCACGACGGCCGCCCCACGCTTCGACTGACCAAGACCCTTCCCCTGGACGACCGATTCGGCCTTCATCCTTCCCTGGAACCGCTTCATCGGCTCTACAAGGAGGGCATGGGCGCCTTCGTTCATGCCTGCGGCAGCCAAGACGAGACCCGCAGCCATTTCAGCGCGATGGCGACGATGGAGGCGGGCCGGATCACCGAGACCAGCACCGGCGCCGGAGGCTGGCTCGGCCGGCATCTGGCCTCCACTCCCGGAAGCCGCAGCCCCCTGCGGGCCGTGGCGCTCGGGTCGATTCTCCCGGACTCCTTGGGCGGAGCGGCCGGCTCGCTCGCCGTGGAAGACGTGACCCGCTTCCGGCTGAGCGAAGAGGCGGCCCGCGCCGGAGCCGATCTCGCCCGACTCTATGCGAAGGGTCACGACCCCCTGACATCGGCGGGAAGGGACACGCTGGGCGTTCTCAAAGAGCTCGAGCAGGCGGCCTCCGGGGGAATCTCGCCGGAGAACGGAGCCGAGTATCCCGAAACCTCGCTCGGTCAGGGACTCAAACAGGCCGCCTTCTTGGTCCGCAGCCGCCTGGGATTGGAGGTCGCCTGCCTGGATCATGGCGGCTGGGATACGCACGTCGCCCAGGGGGCTGAGACCGGCTGGCAGGCCACCCTGCTGGACGAGGTGGCCCGCAGCGTCGCCGCGTTCTTCCGCGACCTCGGCCCCGAATCGGAGCGGGTCACCCGCATCGTCCAGAGCGAGTTCGGTCGGCGGATCTATGAGAATGCCGGACTCGGGACCGACCACGGCCGCGGAGGCGTGATGATGCTCTTCGGCGGCGGGGTGCAGGGCGGGCGGATCCATGCAGACTGGCCCGGCCTGAGCCCCGCCGATCGCGTCGGCCCCGGCGACCTGAGGGTCACGACCGACTACCGGCAGATCCTCGCCGAAATCCTGACCAAGCGGCTGGCCACGGCGGATCTGAACCGGGTCTTCCCCGGGCTCACTCCACGTCCGCTGGGTCTGATTCGAGCCTGATCGGCGTCGGGGCGGTCTGGCGGTCTGCCTGTCGCCCCAGGTCGATCGAAACGGCCGCCAGGGTCAGCAGAATGACGAACGCGAGGCCGATGCTGCTGAGCACGTTCTGCACCTGGATGCTGAGCCGTCTGCCGCGCCGGAACATCTCGACCACCGCGACGACCATCTGACCGCCGTCCAGAGGCGGAATGGGCAGCAGGTTCATGATCCCCAGCACGATGCTGAGGCTCGCCGCGAGGCTGACCAGGCCGATGATCCCGGCGTCTGCGGCCTGGGTGGCCGTCTGCGCCATGCTGATCGGCCCGCCGACCGCCTGCCGGGCCGTGTCGAACCGCTGGAGAACGGAGCCGAGCAGATTGATCACCCGGATCGGCTCATAGAAGCCGGCCGCCAGGGCCTGATCCCAGGGCAGGACGGTGCGAACCGGGTTCGGCTCCGGCGTGAAGGCGACCCCCAGCTTGGCCTGACGGCGCAGACCCAGAACGTCCCCTTCGCGGCTGAAGACCGGCTCCGGACTCCCGGAGACCGTCGGCAGAATTTCCAGGGTCTGCTCCACTCCATCCCGCTGAATCGTGACCTGGGTTCGGAGAGCCGTCACCCCGGCCGAAGAGTCTTGGACCCGGTCGCGAAGGCGTTCGACCACGTCGAAAAGGTCGGCGGTCGGTTGGCCTTCGATGGAAACGACGCGATCTCCCGGGCGGATTCCCGCCTTCGCCGCTGCCGAATCGGCCATCACCGCCTCAACAACGTTGGTCGTCGCGATCGTGGCCCGCCCCCAGGTCGCCAGGGACGCGGCGATCAGGAGGCATCCAAAGATGATCGAAAAGGCCGGCCCGGCAGCCAGCACGATGAACCGCTGCCAGGGCGGCCGGCTGTAGAACCCCTGCGGGACGGTGACTTCGCTGCCGTCCGGCTTCGGGTGCATCCCCTTGATGGCGGCGAACCCGCCCAGCGGAAGGGCCAGCAACGAGAACTCCGTGCCCTTCTTGTCCTTCCAGGCCAGCAGGGGGCGGAACCGGACTTCGACCTCCTGCTCTCCGCCGTCCGGAGTGGTCCGGGTGATCTGACCGAAGCCCATCTCCTCCGATTCGTTTCGAATCAGCACCGGGCGGTAGTAGAGGAGCATGACCCCCACCAGGCCGGCGCCCGCCAGAACGCCCATCGCCAGGCCCAGATCGGCCGCCCGGGCACCGGCTCCCAGAATCAGCAGGATCAGCCCGGCGCCCCACGATCCGAGCATCGTCCGGGCCACCGTGCCTTCATCCAGGCTGTAAAGCCGGCCGATCCGCCAGGCCACCCAGCTCGGGAACGGGATGGCGAGCAGGCTCATCACGGCGATCCCCATCGAGATCGGAAGAGCACA
>JAKRSE010000476.1 GCA_022402505.1 Fimbriimonadaceae bacterium
CCGATCTCGTCGAGTTCCTCTTTTCCGCGAACCCCGGCGAGCCCCTGATGCCCCTGGCCCGAGTCGCCAGCGGCGGCGAGATCAGCCGGGTGATGCTGGGGATCAAGGCTTCCGGGGCCGGGCGGGCGGGGGTCAAGACCCTGATCTTCGATGAGGTGGACACGGGGCTGAGCGGTCGGGCGGCGGCGGTCATGGCCCGCAAACTGGCCGAACTTTCGCGCTCCGGCCAGGTCATCGTGATCAGCCACCTCCCCCAGATCGCGGCGCGGGCGGGTCGGCACTGGCGGATCGAAAAGGTGGAAGAGGCCGGCCGCTCTGTCACCCGCCTGACTCCCCTGGAAGGGATCGACCGAGAGCACGAACTCGCCCGAATGCTCGCCGGCGAATCCATCACCGAAACCGCCCTCGCGAACGCTCGGGAGCTTCTGGAGTCGGGGGGATGAGCGACCAGACCGAGGGGAAGACGCCCATCGATCTGCTGATGTGTGCCTATGCTCTGAGCCGGTTCGATGAGCACCTTCTCGGCTTGATCGGCTTGGAATCGAGGTCGGCTGCCTTTGGTCGCGTCGCACAGGCGTTTGGGTCGAAGGCGACAACGGTCAAGGGATGGCGGGATGAGTTCGATCCACTGACACCGTCCCGTCGGGTCGGATGGCACGGCCGGGAGCCAAAGCCCCGAATCAAGGCCCTGGCCGAGCTCTGGAACACCTGGCCGGACGGCCTGATCCTGGACCGGGTGCTGGAAGTCCTGGCCCAGCCCGAAGCGCCGCCCACCGGGCCGGAAAACGCCGACGCCCTGGGACCCCGCCGGCGGCTTGCGACCGGCCTCGCCGCCGAGGAGTTCTTTCAGGAGAACTCGCTGCGGATCGTCGGGATTTCTCCACCGTCGCTGATCGACTGCCGATCCGATCTGCTCGGCTACGACTTCCGCCACCTGGACGGACGTGAGCTGTTTGAGATCAAGGCGGTCTCGGGCCTTGCCGGCCACCTTCTCTTCACCGACCGAGAGCTTCGCACGGCGGCGGCAATGGGCGCGGACTACAAGGTCATCGTCATCGGGAATCTTGAGGATGAGCCCGCTTGGCGACTCATCGCCGACCCGGTCCGGGCTCTGGCTCCCTTCCGGCTCCAGACCACCCGCTCCATTGCCCACGCCACCGCCTCGCCGATCCGCCTCCCGGCTCCCGCCTGATTCCCGCCACCCGGCAGCCGGCGGCCAACCCGAACCAACCCCGAACCCGAAGTAAACTCCCCCGCACCGTGACGCCCGTCCTCGACACCCGAATCCCCGGACTGCCCGAACCCCGTCGGGGGAAGGTTCGGGATGTCTACGACCTTGGGGATCACCTTCTTCTCGTCGCCAGCGACCGGATCAGCGCCTTCGACGTCGTCCTCCCCAACGGCATCCCCGACAAGGGCCGAATCCTCACCCAGATGTCCACCGTTTGGTTCAAGAGATTTTCCGAGATTCCCAACCATTTGGTCGAAACCGAGGACTCAGCCATCGCCGCCAAGCTCGAATGCTGGTCGCCGAAGCTCGCAGGCCGCAGCGTGATCGCCCGCAAGGCCGTTCCGCTCGAGATCGAATGCGTGGTCCGCGGGCACATCTGCGGGAGCCTGTTCAAGGAGTACCGAACCCAGGGGCCGAACGTCCACAAGCTCAGCCTCCCCGAAGGCCTGCGCGACGGCGACCGTCTCCCGGAACCGATCTTCACCCCCGCAACCAAGGCCCAGACCGGCCACGATGAGAACATCTCCTTCGATCGAGCCGCCGAAATCGTGGGGCGAGACACGGCGGAAGAGGTCCGCCGCCTCAGCCTGCACATCTACAAGAAGGCCGCCGAACTGGCCGAAAAGTCAGGCCTGATCCTCGCCGACACCAAGTTCGAATTCGGCCGCACCGAGGACGGCATCATCTGGATCGACGAAGCCCTGACCCCCGACTCCAGCCGATACTGGGAGGCAGCGACCTGGCAGCCCGGCGGCCCTCAGCCCAGCTTCGACAAGCAGCCGGTCCGCGACTGGCTGGACGGCCTGGACTGGGACAAGACCCCGCCCGGTCCCGAGCTGCCCGCCGAGGTCGTCCAAGCCACCCAGGCCCGCTACGCCGAAGCCGCCCGCCGGCTCTGCGGCCTCGGCTGACTGCCGGGGGACTCGGCGAACCTTCGGCGAACCCGACCGGTAGAATCCGGTGTCGGCTCCGCCTTCTCCCCCCTTCATGGATCAAGCCCACATCCGCAATTTCTGCATCATCGCGCACATCGACCATGGCAAGTCGACCCTCGCGGACCGGATTCTGGAGAAGACCGGTCTGGTGCGCGGCACCGCCCAAGAGCAGATGCTGGACACGATGGACCTGGAGCGGGAGCGGGGCATCACGATCAAGATGACGGCCGTCCGGCTGGCCTACACCGCCAGGGACGGGCAGGAGTATCAGTTCAACCTGATCGACACGCCGGGCCACGTCGACTTCACCTATGAGGTCAGCCGCGCCCTCTATGCCTGCGAAGGCGCCCTGTTGCTGGTCGATGCCACCCAGGGCGTGGAGGCGCAGACCATCGCCAATGCGAACATGGCGATGAACCAGAACCTGGAGATCATCCCGGTCATCAACAAGATGGACCTCCCCCACGCCGACGTCGAGATGGCGAAGGAGGAGATCGAGAACGCCCTGCTGATCGACGCCTCCGAGGCCCTGCCCTGCAGCGGCAAGACCGGAATCGGGGTGGACGAGATTTTGGAGGCGATCGTCAAGCGCATCCCCAAGCCGCGCGGCGACTCTTCCGCTCCGTTGCGGGCCCTGATCTTCGACAGCCACTTCGACTCGTACCAGGGGGCGGTCGCCTACGTCCGGGTCGTGGACGGGCGCATTCAGCCGGGCGACCGGATCAAGATGATGTCCACGGGCAAGACCTTCGAAGTGGACACGGTCGGCGTCTTCCGCCCCAAGCTGGAGCGGACCGAGGGCCTGGAGACCGGGGAAGTCGGCTTCTTCACGGCTGCGATCAAGAGCATCGGGGATGCGGCGGTCGGCGACACCGTGACCCTGGCCGTCGACCCGGCCACCACGCCGCTTCCCGGCTACCGAAAGGCCAAGCCGATGGTCTTTTGCGGCCTCTATCCTTCCGACAGCGACGACTACACCGATCTGCGCGACGCGATCGAAAAACTGCAGCTGAACGATTCCAGTCTGGAGTTTGAGCCGGAGACTTCGGCCGCCTTGGGATTCGGTTTTCGCTGCGGATTTCTCGGCCTGCTCCACATGGAGATCGCCCGGGAGCGGCTGGAACGGGAGTTCGATCTCGACCTGATCCTCACCGCCCCTTCGGTGAACTACCGGGTGAATCTGACAAACGGTCAGGTTCTGCAGATCAGCAACCCCAGCGAGATGCCGGCCGTCAACCACATCGCGGCGATCGAGGAGCCGATGGTCGATGCAACGATCATGGTTCCCAATGATTACGTCGGAGCGGTGATGAATCTCTGCCAGGATCGGCGAGGGGTCTACAAGCGGACCGAATACCCGACTTCCAACCGCGCCATCCTCTATTACAGCCTTCCTCTGGGAGAGATCCTGCTCGACTTCTTCGACAAGCTGAAGAGCAGCACAAAGGGGTATGCCAGCTTCGATTACGAGCCGAGCGAATATGCGCAAAGCGATCTGGTGAAAGTGGACATTCTGCTGAACGGCGACCCGGTGGACGCCCTCAGCTTCATCGTCAACAAGCAGTTCAGCTATCCCCGAGGCAGAGCGATCGTCGAGCAGCTCCGCAAAGTGGTTCCTCGGCAGCAGTACGAGGTGAAGATTCAGGCGGCCATCGGCAGCAAGGTCATCGCCGCCGACGTGATCAAGCCCTTCCGAAAGAACGTCATTGCCAAGTGCTACGGCGGCGACGTCTCGCGCAAGCGCAAGCTGCTTGAGAAGCAGAAGAAGGGCAAGAAGCGCATGAAGAACATCGGCGCCATCGAAGTCCCCCAAGAAGCCTTCCTCAGCGTCCTCAAGGTCGCGGAGTAGGCGTTCCTGTCGACCGTTTGTCTGCCTGGACGATTTCCGTTAAGGCACCATTATC
>JAKRSE010000477.1 GCA_022402505.1 Fimbriimonadaceae bacterium
GTTCTGACTCTGCCAGGATTCACTCCAAAACAGCTTGTTAGCCCGCTTCAGATTGGCCTTCCAGGTGTTGTCGGCGTGGTCAGCAATGTCATGAACGACGAAACCGACGCCGTCCACCTGGTCCACCCACCCCGCCGAGACCAGGGCCGAGAACATGGCCTGGGCGTTGCCGCTATACCGGATGCTGTCGGCCAGGTCCTCCGGACTGTGGTTGATGACTCCAGTGATCGCGTAGCGACTGCACCAGTGCCAGAAGACCTCCAGCAGACCGACGGCCGCCCACGGCTCCACTCCAAGGAGCCTGGCAAGTCGCAGGGTCTTGGGGTGCTCAGGAACTCCGCGCTTGGCCATCAGCGAGTCCAGGCCTCCCGAACCCGCTTCGCCCGGGCCAACGCGGCATCGACCCCGGCGGCCGGCGGCTCCGCCACGAAGGCCATCAAAGCCGTCTTCAGGTACGCCTCCGCCTGTTCCAGAGCCTCCGGAGCCGATTGAGCCAGCGCCGTCATCCCGGCGCCGTGAGCCTGCTTCTGGGCCGGGCTGGACCACCGGACGCATCCGGGCCGTTTGATCTCCATTCCCAGAAGCAGGCCCGGACACGTCTCGGCGGCAACCGGATGCCACACAAGGAGGTCCGGAATCCTCTGGTCGCTCCCCAGCCCTCCCTTCGCCTTCCGGGCCGTCGTCCGGATCACCGCGAAGCCGGCCAGCGTGAGGGCGTCGACGATCTCCTGCTCAGTCTCCCGTTCCCGCACCCGTCTCACCCCGCTGCCTCCGGACGATGCACCTGAAAGGCTTCGATCCTGTCTCCAGGGCCCACAATCCAGGGCATGTCCTTGGAGCCAAACTGCCTAGGCTGACAGGGGAACAGAGATTCCATGGTCAAGAGCAGGAGCTTCCGACCGTCGTACCTCGCCTCCGCAACACTCGCAACCCGAAAGGCACTGAAGCTGTTTCTGAGGATGTCTCCCGGCATGAGATCCTGATACTCCTTGATCGGCTTCACCCCGCTGCCTCCGCCGGAAGGAGGATCGCCCCTCCCGAGGTCTCGAGGCCGTCGATGAACTCGTCGATCGAGAGACCCGACTTCTGAAAGGCGATCACGAACCGCGACTCCAGGTCCGTCAGCGACGGCCGGAACCGGCTCTTCAGTTCCTCGACAAGGACGCGGAGCCGCCCAGGCAGAATCCCCAACCGCACCACTCGTTGCTCAGGGATGGGCGGAGATGCGATCAGGGCCGCCTCCGGCGCGGGCCGACGGGCCATCCGCTCCTTCAGCCTGGCGCCGGAAGCCCGCCTCCGCTGCTCGTGGCGGAGCATGTTCTCCCCGCCCCTCGCGGTCGACGGCTCGGCCCGCCCCAGGTCTTCCACAGGTTCCGGCATCGGCCCGGCCTCCGGCTCTGGAGGTGCGACGGGCGACGGCTCTGGAGCATCCTGTCTCGCTTCGGCCGGAATCGGGTCGACGCCGACATAGGCGGCGCACCACTCGCCAAGCGCTCCGTCGATCGTGGGACGGGCCGCACTCATCGCCTTGGTGATCGGCTGGAGTCCAAAGCCTGAGGCCCGGGCAAGCGGGCGGATTCCGCCGGCCAGCTCGACCGCCGATCGAACGACGCTTCGCGGAAAGCTAGGCGAGCCTCGCCTGGGACGGCCGCCCCGACGCCGCAAGGGCTCACACCT
Source organism: Fimbriimonadaceae bacterium (assembly GCA_022402505.1). Classification (GTDB taxonomy): domain Bacteria; phylum Armatimonadota; class Fimbriimonadia; order Fimbriimonadales; family Fimbriimonadaceae; genus JAKRSE01. The sequence continues at coordinate 1,678 of JAKRSE010000477.1, forward strand.
CGCCCGGCGGGAATCGCGCAGGTCCTCGAGCCTGGGCTCGGTCCCCTGGGCATCGACCGGTTCGCAGGCTCGAGGATCAGCGGCCGAGGCGGCCACCCGATCGGCGGGGAATCGAGAGCAGAGCTCGCCCGAGATGAGGCCGATGTCGCGGAAAAGCCCCGGGGCCCGGTCGTCCAGGCCGTGCTCGTGAATCAGAAGGCATGCCGAGACAAGGCCCGAGACGAGAAGGTCGGTGGAGAGGAGCGACAGGCGGTCCTCAGGATGGCGATGGTTGATCCGCTTCATGGTGTTCGCGGGCCCTGTGCGGCCTTCGAAGCGCGGGGTAGTCTCCTTCTCGGAGTTCATGTTGACCCCACGGCCGATCACTCGGCCAGCCCCCCATCAGCCTGTGTCAGAGGCCGGGGGGCGTCTTCTTTTCCGGGCGAGGCCCAGACACATCATAGCCCATAAAAATACAAGAGTTTGCTCACGGCGTTGAAGAATATGGCGATTGTTGGCAACAATGACCAGATTCGTCGCGCATCATGGACAAATCGTGACCAGGCGCGAACAGGCTCTTCGAGCGATCCAGCTCAGCCGCAAGTGGACGATCTCGTCGGTCGCCACTGAGCTGGGGATAAAGTACTACACGCTCTACAGTTGGCTCACAGGCAAGCGGCCGCCCAAGAAGAGCAATGCCGACGTCTTTGACCGAGTTCTTGCCCTCGTGGGAGAAGAGCAGGCGCTCGTCATGCCCGTCCAACTGAATGCGTCCCTGCCAATGGTCAGGATTCCCGTCGTCGGCGCCGCCTTCGCCGGAAGCGGTGAGGGCTATGACTTGAACGACGAAATCGAGGTCCCCTTGATCTTCGCCCACCCCGACTACCGGGGCTGGATCGCTCAAGGAGACTCGATGGCGGACAAGATCATGCCTCGCGACACTGTGATCGTTCATGCCATGGATGACGCCAGGCCTGGAGTGGTCAGCCTCATTCGCCTCGGCGGCGAGACGGTCCTCAAGCGGATCAAATGGACAAGCGATGGCTGGATCATGGAGTCGCACAATCCGGCGTATCCCCCGAGGCCCCTTCCGCCGGACCACCAGGTCTGCGGCTTCGTCGTCGGATGGTTTCGCCCGGAGCCGGGAGGCGGTTTCGACATGTCACTCGACCCAACCGGACGCAAGTTCGGCACCTGGTAGAGCAGTTTTTCGGCCAAAATTGTCCAAAGTCTTGATTTTCTGGGCAATGTTGTCGTAAAGTTTCATCCGAGCCGCCTGACACGCGGTCAAGAGAAACACAACATGACTTCTATCCAGTTGGATGGCGGACGCCCCGAGCGGACCATCCGCTCGCCGTTCGATCCCGAATCCTCCTACACCCCCGACGCCGTCACCGGCCTCCTCGACCAGGCAATGAACGGCGTCCGAAGCACGGGCGGCTACACCTCCATCTACACTGGAGGAAGCCCTGGCAAGATCGAAGTCCATGCCGGCTTCGCCAGGCTCGAGAGCGCCGCCGACGCGCCGGACCGCCGCGTCCTCCCCATGATCTCGCTCCGAATGGATCGGGGCGTCCACGACCAGAACCGCCCGGCATTTCTCGCCGCCGTCGAAGCACGCCTGGAGGCCCTCAAGGAGTTCATCGGCGAGCTGAGCTGGGCCCACATCGAGAAGTCGGTGGATCTCGGCATCAAGCCCGATCCCAGGCACCCCCTCATCGAAGTCTATCGAGACGACTCGGAACAAAGGGTCGGCAGCCTGGAGCTGGTCGTCAAGCTGGACGAACTCTTCGTCCGCCAGATCCTCTCCGGAGGCGTGAAGTGAGCGAGATCGCCCGCCAGGACGACGTCCTCCTGCCGCTCCCCGTCGTCTCTCCCGAGAAGATCATGGAGGCCCACTCCCGGCTCAGGGAGTGGATCGCCGGAGCCCTCGAGGCGAAGCGGGACTTCGACATCCTCCCCGGAACCGACAAGAAGGTCATCCTGAAGCCCGGAATCGACCGGATCATGGTCGGATTCGGTCTCCGCGCCACGTTCGAGGTCATCGAATCCGAAGTCGACCACGACCGTCCGGTCAGCTACGACGCCGGAAGGTGGCAGACGATCGACGATCCCGGCCGAGAGCGCAAGGAACAGCTCAAGGCCGAATTCCCCGGCCGATTCCGATCCTCCAAGGACAAGAACGGCGCCTGGCGGTTCCAGGAGCGGGTCGACGAGGTCGGAACCTCCTACGGGCTCTACCGCTACCTCGTCTCCTGCCGCCTGCTCACCAAGGACGGCGAAGTCGTCGGCGAAGCGCAGGGGCTCTGCTCCTCGATGGAGACCAAGTACGTCCGCGACCCCAGGTCGA
>JAKRSE010000478.1 GCA_022402505.1 Fimbriimonadaceae bacterium
TGGCCGTCCTCCGGGTGCATCCGGTCGATCATGAAATTGCGGACGGGCGTGGTCTCCTCCGGCGTCGTCGCCAGGATCTCGAAGATGCGCGGGCTCCAGTAGACGGAATCCGTCTTGAGATCCCATTCAAAGTGGCCGGCTCCGGTGGCCGCCATCGCCGTCTCCAATCGCTGTTCGCTGATCCGGAGCGACTCGCGAGCCTCTTCGCGGGCCGTGATGTTCAAACCCGCCAGGATTCCGCCCAGAATCTCGCCCCGGCCGTTCCGCAGCGGGTAGGCGACCATGTGGGCTCGGACTTCGACGCCCGTCCTCACCAGCTTCGAGTCGAAGTTCACCCGCTCGCCGTCCGTGGTGACCTGCCGGACCATCGCCTCGATGAAGTCGCGGGAGGCCGCCGGAAAGACGCTGGTCAGCGGATGGTAGCAGGCCATGTAGCCTTCCAGCCCGGTCAGCTCGGTCATCTCCAGGTTCCACTCCTGGATGAGGCCCATGGAATCGAAGGTCAGGCACCCGACGGGAAGTCCGCCGAACAGCTGCTGGAACCGGATCGACGCGTGCTCGAAAAGCTCAGACTGGCCGTTGGCCTGATCCAGGGCCGCCTCCAGCTCGGCTCGCTGCTCCTGGAGCTCCGCCTTCGCGGTCTCCAGATGCTCGTTGACCTCGGCCATTTCGGCAGCCGTCTGCAGGGACTCTTGGAGCGACAGCTTCAGCCGCCGATTCCACGCCAGGAAGCAGGCGAAGAGGCCGAGAGGCGCAGCGCCCAGGACCAGAGAGAAGATGGCGAGCCGGATCCAAGACGCATCCAGCTGGGAATCGAGAGACCGGTCGGCCGCCAAGAGCAGGCCTTCGGCCGCCTCGGCGTACCCTCCGACAGCCCGGTCCACGGCCGCGCCTCTGGCCCGCCGGAGGTTCAGCGCGTCGGCACGGAGAAGATTGTCCACCGCGAACTCGATCCGACCCGCCGATTCCCGCTCGAAAAGCACCAGAGATCGAATCCGCCGGGAGAGGTCCTCATCCGTCGGGTCCACGGCGAAGCGGGCCGAATCGGCAAGGCGCGAGGTCCGGAAGGCGTCCAAGGCCTCCAGAAGCGAGCGGCGATCCTCCCGGGCCCCCTTGCGGTTCACCGAATAGTCGCCTGCCGCGATCAGGACCCTGGCGCCCAGGTTGGCCGCCTGAGCCGCCTCCTCACGAAGCTGGAGGCGGAGGTCGAGCCGAGACTCGCGGTGCCGGTATTCATACCCGGTGGCGAGGATCGCTCCGACCAGCAGCACGAGGAGGGCGCCGACCACTGCGGTCGACGCGCCGTTCCCTCTGCGATGCTGGCGCCTGGCCCACTCCATGCGTTCCCTGCTGAATCATCGGCTGTCAGGCCCGTCAACCCCACCCCTGCCGCCACGCTGTGAGCGTGCCCTGGCAATACGGCCGGGAACGGTAGACTTTCCTTCAGACATCATGGACTCTTCCTTCGAGCGCGTCGGAATCATCGGCTCCGGACCGGCAGGCTGGACCGCGGCCCTTTACGCCGGCCGAGCCGGACTCGAACCCACCGTCTTCACGGGCTGGGAGCCGGGCGGACAGCTGATGATCACCACCGACGTGGAGAACTACCCCGGCTTCCCCGAGGGCGTCATGGGGCCGGAGATGATGTCGCTCTTCCGCCGCCAGGCTGAGCGGTTCGGCGCCAAGGTGGTGGAGTCCCACGTCGATGCGGTCGAACTGGACGGTCCGGTGAAGACGCTTCAACTCGGAGACCAGACCGCACGCTTCCAGACCGTCATCATCTCCACCGGCGCATCGGCCAAGTGGCTCGGCCTGGAGAGCGAGAAGACGTTCGGCGGCTACGGCGTCAGCGCCTGCGCCACCTGCGACGGATTCTTCTTCCGAGGCAAAAAGGTGATCGTCGTCGGCGGGGGCGACACCGCGATGGAGGAGGCGAACTATCTGACCAGGCATGCCGAGCGGGTCTTCGTCGTCCACCGACGCGACACCCTGAGGGCGAGCCAGATCATGCAGCAGAGGGCCTTGAACAACCCCAAGATCGAGTTCATCTGGAACGCTGCCGTCGACGAGATCCTGGGCGAAATGGAGCCCGTTCGGCAGGTCACGGGGGTTCGGCTCCGATCGACCCTGGACGACTCGACCTGGGAGATGCCGATCGACGGCGTCTTCATCGCGATCGGTCACAGCCCGAACAGCTCGCTCTTCCACGGCCTGCTGGACATGGACGAGACCGGATACCTGAAGGTCGAACCTTTCAGCACCAAAACCAAGATTCCCGGAGTCTTCGCCTGCGGCGATGTCATCGACAGCGTCTACCGCCAGGCGGTCACAGCGGCAGGAACGGGATGCATGGCCGCCATCGACGCCGAGCGATACCTGGAGGCCCTGGGAGCCTGAGCGGAGCATGGGCGGACTCGACTCATTCGTGCTCCTCTGCGCCATGGCCGCCTCGCCGGCTCCCGCCGCGCAGGATGGCTCGCGGGTGGCCACCATCTCCGAAATCACCCTCCCGGCGGTCGGCGGCGCCTTCGATCGACTGCTGATCCAGTCGCCCGCTGAAGACCTTCGTGATCCGAAGAAGTCTCCGAAGGGTCGGTGGACATTCAACCGGATCACCAGCGGGTTCGGTCGATCGCAGCCGGACGCGGAGTTCAACAACCGGTTCCGAATCTTCTCGGAGAACGCCCAGGATCAGAAGGCCCTGGGAGTGCCCACCGCACGACTGCTGCTGAGGCTCTGGGAGCACAACGTCGATCGCCTCCGTCTCGATCATTCCCGAGAGTTCCTCGGCGGGGCGGTGGATGTCTATCTGACCCGGCAGGGGAACCCCGGCGGAGAGCAGCTCTTTGACGAGGACCCCTTCACGACGACGGCCGCCGGAGTCCCGCGCAAGGTCAACACGGTCTACATCTATGGCGTGAACTCCTGGAACCGCGCCATCGACCGGGTCCGCGAGGTAGCCCATGAATACGGCCATGCCACCCTTCCCAAGCTGGGAGGGTTCACGGAGCCGGAAGAATGGGCCGACGGAGACCTGGGCGAGAGGATCTACCTCCGATACCTTCGGGACGAGATGGCCGCAGGCCGGATCCCCCCCGCCGACGCCTTTGGAATCACCGTCGCCGAACTGGACCGCTATCTGGCCGAAGACTACGAGCCGCTGGTCCGCCTGGGGGCCACCCAAGGACCCGACCGAGCCGTCATCGCCCGCCGGGATGCCGCCTCCTACCGCACCGCGCTGGGAATCCTGCTCTGGGCCAAGACGATCCTGCCGCGACGATCATTCGGGCGGGGATTGGTCCTGGCCTCGGCCGAACAGGACCCGAACAAGACGGGCGCGGCCCTGGCCGAAGCCGCCGCGGAACCGGACCGGACCGACCTCGCCATGCCCGCCTGGGCGGTGGGCCAGACTCTCTGGATTCCGGTCGGAGATCGCCGCATCGCCGGGGGGACCGTGGTCTCGCGAGCGGGAGGCTGGGCGAGGGTCCGAGTCGGGGCCCGGACCATGACCCTGACCAAGCCCTGACCCTTTCCATCGCCGATGCACGTCTGGACACTCGAATGACGCCGATCGCCTGCCTTCTTGCCGCCGCCGTCGGCGCTCAGAACTCGGCGCCCGTCCAGCTTCGGCTGGTGGAGGAGCCCGGGCGCAAGCTCGTCTATCGGACCGCCCTGACCTACTCCGTCCGGCTGGGCCCCGACGCGCCCGTCCAGCCTCCGGCCGAAAAGGCCGGAAGCCGGAACTCCATCACCTATTTCAGCTGGACCTTCATTGAACACCTGCGAAGGGAGGCGGACGGCACGGTCGTCTCCGACATCAGGACCTGGTCGGAAGACTATGAATCCGACGGCTGGCTCGCCAACCCGGCGAACCAGCCCTCCGGCCCCGACAAGGGAGGCGGGCCGGCCCGGAGGCGGGCGGACGGCCGGTGGACCCTGGTGCCCGCCACCACCGACTTCGCCCCGGAAATCCCCCTGCCCGTCCTCCCCGGCCGGCCCGTCCGCATCGGCGATTCCTGGA
>JAKRSE010000049.1 GCA_022402505.1 Fimbriimonadaceae bacterium
AGAAGGCAGCCTTTGGGGAGTCGGGCTCGGAGCCGGCGGGCCATGCGGCTGATGGCGGCGCCGACCAGGGCGCGGCCGTGCCGCTCGATCAGCTCGTCTCGGTGCAGGACTTCCAGGTACACCAGGCAGCCTTGGGTCGTGGCCTGAAGCGCGGCGAAGAATTCTTGAGGTGTCGCCAGTCCTTCCGCCGCCTCGGTTCGGTCGATTCGGACCAGGGCCTGAGCCAGCTCGCCCGCCACCAGCCGGAGCGAGTCCATCGCCGACTCATCGACGGCCCCGATGCGCCGTCCTTCGACCACGAGAAGGCCATCGACCGTTTCGCCGGAGCGGATCGGCAGAATGGCCGCCGAGCCGGTCCGCCGCTGCACGGCGATCTTCGAATCAAGGCGGGCATCCTGGCGGGCGTCCGGCATCCAGACCTCCATCCCTCCGGTCGAGGCCCATCCGGCCGCACCCGGTCCTGAGGCGAAGGACATCTCCTCCACCAGTTCCAGTGACGAAGCATCCCCGGCCGTCTTGACGGGCTCGCCGGCCTGGAACAGCGCGATCGCCGCCGAATCGAGATCGAGCATTTCGCAAATCTCCCGGTGAACCCGGGCGCAGAGGTCGCGGGCGGTCTGGGCGCCGGCGGAGGCTCCCGCCACCGCGTAGAGAAGCTCGGTCTCCTGAAGCCGGCGGGCCTGAGCCTCCTGTTCCAGGATCATCTGGAGAACGGCTCCGGCTTCGGTGCCGGCATCATCCAGGCGCTCGGCGGCTGCCAGGACCCGCTCGTTGGTCGAGTCGAACAGGCAGGCGAGGCCGAGAATCCGCCCTCGGGACTTGAGGATGCAGGAGGCGGTCGCCGGCCCGCGACCCTCCTGTCGGATCGTGGTCAGCAGCTTGTCGATGCGATGCCGCACCATCCGCTCCTGGTCTCGGCTGGGGATGGCGAATCCTTCGCAGGTGAGGGCGCCGGGGACCTCGCCGGAGAAGCTGCGCACCACCAGGCGGCCGCGGGTCTCGTTGACCGAGAAAAGCAGGAGTCCGGCGCAGTCGGCCACCGATTGGAGGCGTCGGGCCAGTTCCTGGGCGGGCTCTCCTCCGTTTTCGGTCAGGGCGCCGAGCAGGGTCAGCCGGGTCCGGTCTCGCCGGGCACGTCGCTCCAGTCCGGAGGCGTGGTCCTTCAGCGAGCGGAAGGAGTCGCGGAGTTCGAAGTATTCGGCGGCGAATTCGGGGTCCACGTGGACCGGCTCTTCCGGCTCCTGGGCTTCGGAATCGAGGCGATGGACGACCCGGCCGGGAGCGGCCAGCCAGCCCGAGGCTGCCACGGCCGCAATCTGGACCCAGCCTGCCGGACCGGGCAGACTTCCGCCGGCCAGGTTCACGGCCGCCGTGAGGGCTCCCGCAGAAATCGGTGCGGTCCACACCGCGGGGGCTGCCTGACGCGAGACGGCCGCCATCACCGGAGCCGCCGCCAGCCAGAGCCAGCCTTCCGCCCGGCCCGCCGAGGCGAGCACGAATCCGATCCATGCCGAATCGGCCACCGCCACAAAGCCGGAAACGGCCGCCGTCCGAAGCCCCCGCCTTTCCAGCAGAAAGACCATGAGCGATCCGGCGGCCAGGAGGGCCGAGGCCTGCCAGGCTTCGGACCAGGCCAGGCCGCGACCCGTCAAGGCGGCTCCCGTCAACCCGATGGCGACGATCAGACGGAGGGCGAATTCGATCATCCTTGGAATCCCAACCCGTATGGTCGGCGAACCTGGCAGAATCATGAGGGTTTCGGCGGGTTCGGGTGAGCAGAAAGAGGGCCGATTCTCCCGAGGAAATGCCGGTTCCTGCTCGACTGGCCGGCTTCGGCGTGAAAGTTGCACCGAGAGAGTCGGTCTCCGCCGTCTGGGCAGAGCCGATTCAGTGCCATGAGCCGCCTCCTTCTTCCCGTTCTTGCCTGCGCCGTTCTGGCGGGCAGCGCCCTCGCCGCCGGTGTCGGTCCGGCCGATCCGACCCCGTCGATCATCGCGGACCCGACCCCGACGACCACGACCGTGATCCCGTCGACGACTCCGACCACGGCGGCCGCCTCGGCCCAGCCGGTTCCGGAGCCCGGGACCATGCTCGCCCTGGGCGGAGCCGCCGCCCTGCTCGCCGCCCGGCGGCGCCGAAAGCAGGCCTGAGCCCACACAGGTTGGCCCGGGCGAGAGGAATCGAACCTCCGACCGTCCGCTTAGAAGGCGGATGCTCTATCCGCTGAGCTACGCCCGGGTCCAACCGAGAGTTTACCGGCCGAACGTCGGCCCCCCTGGAACCCGGTCAGACCCGGCGGAATTGACGGGAAGGTGAGCCGCCCGTTCGCCGATCCTCCCAACATGCACCGGTTTGCGCGGGCCTTCGGCTGGGTGGCGGCCGCCTCCATCCTGATCGCGGCCGGCGGCTGCGGTCGGCCCTACGACATGAGCCTCACGGGAATCGCCTCCTGGGACAAGACCACCAAGGCGGCCCGCAAAGATGGCAAGCCCGTCCTGCTAGTCGTCGAAGCGGCCTGGTGCGGGGCCTGCCGGGTCATGGCCTCGGAGATGGACCACCCCGCCGTCAACCGGCTTCTGGACCGGGTCCATCCCTACTTTCTGGATTACGACGCGCCCGGAACCCAGAAGCTCCGCTCCCGGTTCTATCCGGGCGGCGGAGTTCCGGCGACCCTCCTGATCAGCCCCGAAGGCCGTCTCCTGGGCAGATGGACGGGCTGGCCTGGAGCCGAGGCCTATGCCGTCCAGGTCCGTCGCCGGATCCCGAGCGGTCAGAGCCAGTGAGGCGCGACTTCGGTTCGCTGGGCCATCAGACGGGCCGCTTCTTCGCGGCTCATGGTCGGATTGCTGAACCGGACGCCGATCGTGCTGAGGAGCAGGTCGAACATGTCGGTGTTGTCGTGCAGCCCTGAGAACAGCTCGGCGCCCGGCCCCCATGCGAAGAGGACCGTGTCCTCCGCCGTGTGGTTGTTGCTGGTCCAGCCGATCTTCGAATGGTTCCCTACGACCGCGCCGAGGGTGGAATCCCGGGTGCCGAAGAACTCGCTGGCGGCGAAGGGCGGCCTGCCGGCGAAGGCGGCCGAGACCGATTCGGCCTCGTTCGCCGCGGCCTGAATGCCGAGCCGCCGTTCCAGCACGTCGCGCACCAGAGCCGGGGATGGCGATGAGCCGAGGTCATCGAACAGGACGTCAAACGAGGCCTTCATCTCGGCGAGGGCCGTCAGGCCCTTGGTCGAACCGCCGTAGTTGTCGCCGGACCCATTGAGAGAAGGCCCTCCGGTGCCGTGGTCGGCGGTCACGATGACGAGGGTGTCGCCGTCCTCCATGGCGAAGTCGAGGGCGACCTTCACCGCGTCTTCAAAGGTCAGCTGTTCGTGAAGCAGGCCCGCCGGCTCGTTGGCGTGGCCGGCGTGGTCCACCTTTTCGCCTTCGATCTGCAGCAGGAAGCCTTTGCCGCCGTCCAGCAGGTCCAGAGCCTTGGCCGACATCTCGGCCAGGGTCGGCACGGTGAGGCGGAGCTGGGGGCTCTGATCGCGGTCGACCGCATAGGGGATGTGGCTGTCGCTGAAGATG
>JAKRSE010000050.1:0-747 GCA_022402505.1 Fimbriimonadaceae bacterium
CAGGGTGTCGCCTTCCAGCCGGTAGATGCCGGACCAGTGGAAGTCCGGCAGCGAGTCCAGCAACTCCATCGCTTGGCGTCGCAACGCCCGGCCATGCAGCGGGGATTCCTTGAGGGTCGAGAGGATCGCGTCGCAGTTCATCGGCCGGGACTCCAGGATGTCAGGGACCGGCTCATCGGCTCCGGGCCTTCGGGCAGGACCTCCAGGCAGGCGATCCCCTCCCAGAGCCCCCGGTCCAGACCGCCTGGGGCGAGGAGGACTCGGAGTCCGTCCAGGTTCAGGGCGTCGCCGGCCTTCAGCCCTCGGCCGGAGAGCGAGAGGTCGGCAAGGGCGGCGAGGACGGCGGCCCCCTTTTCGGCCGTATCCGGGGTCAGTTCGACGATCTCGAACTCCGGAAGGTCGAACTTCCTCATTCCCCGGGTGAAGAGTCGGAGCAAGCCGCCTTCCGCCCGCGACTGCAAAGAGACATGGAGGCTCCGGGTGAACGGACGGCCGGGATCGTGCGGGGCCGGAATCTCGGCGGGCAGCCGGTACGCCTCGGCGATGGGATCGGCCACGACGCCGTCGGTCAGCCGAGCCAGTCGCGAGGAGCAGGCGAGGAGGAAGTCCAGAGCCGGATAGACCGCCGGATCGAAGGATCGAAACGTGAGCTGGAGGATGTTCCATGCGCCGATGATCCGACTGGAGACTTCCGTGGGAAGCGTTCGGCCATGATCGGTCTCCAGCAGCAGCCGCGGGTCGACGCCG
>JAKRSE010000051.1 GCA_022402505.1 Fimbriimonadaceae bacterium
CTTCTGGTCCGGCGAGGCGAGGCCGTATCTGCCCCGGATCAACGGCTCTCGAATCGAATCCTTCGGAGCGTCCGAGCGGAGCGGCACTCCGAATCCCGTCACTGCGCCTTCCTCTCCTTTGGGGTTGAGGACCTCGACGAGAGCCGGCAGGCGTGGGCTGCAGGCGAGGACCGAGAGGTAGAAGTCCTGTCGAATCCCGAACCCGGGGCCTTTGGGGCGGCCGCCGGGCAGCAGGTCCTTGAGTCGAAACCGCCGCGCCATCGCCTCCATCCTACGCCGGACCCGGCTCGGCCCGCCGCAGCAGGCCCCTTCGCTCCAGCCATCCTCGGACCTCTTCCCCACGGTAGAAGGCCACGTAGCCCGAGCAGATGATCCCGGCGAAGAGGGGGATGTTCATCGAGTATTCGATTCCGGCATGGAGGGCGAGCCCGCCGAGAAGAACCCACTTCCGGGCCGGCTTCCAGAAGACCAGCGTCCCCAGGGCCAGCTCGATCGCCAGCGTGTACCAGGTGGTGATCTGGACGAAGGGCGCCTGGAGCATGAAGCCCGGCAGGGGGAACCGCTGCATCTCCACGAGGCTGCCGGAGATCCACGTGGCGGTGCCGTTCCACCAGCTGGAGCCCTCCAGCTTCAGGACGAGGGTCGCCAGGTAGACCAGGGCGATCTGGAACTGGATCAGCCGCCGCGGCCATGCCGAGATCACCGCCTCCGGCTGGGGCCCTTTGCGCCGCTCCAACAGGATTCGGTCCAGGGAGAGGGCCGCCCCGCTCGGAGCGAGCATCAGGAAGAAGGTCCACTGGCGCATCAGGGTGTCGCCGGAGTTCAGCATCCCCGGAGACCGGTGGTGCAGGCTCACCAGGCAGACGAAGAGAACCACGGTGGCGATCCGCGACCCGAGGCCGAGCATCGTACAGACGGATGCGGCGAGCGTCAGAAGGAGGAACCCCAGGATCAAGGGCTCCGATGTCGCTCCGTAGAGCAGGTTCAGGTGGACGACATCCGATGCGCCCGTAATGTGCGAGAGGGGCGTGAGTCCGTCCTCGGTGAACCAGTCCCGCCAGGATGCCAGCAGAATCAGGCAGTTCGCAGTCGCCAGGAACCCGATCAGGATGCGGAAGACGGCCAGGGCATGGCCCGACTCTTCGCGGAAGAATCGGGCATTCATCCGCTTCAAGGCGTCGGCCAACCGAGGTCCTCCGCCGCCTGGCGCGGGTCGATGTCGGCTTCCAGAATCGGCCGTTCGATGACCTGCGCCTCGCCGCCGGAACCGAAGTCAGGCAGCCGCCGGGTCACTTCGTAGAGCACGATGCGCGAGGGAGGGTCTCCCGGGGTCAGCCCGGCTCGTCGGACCAGGAAACGGGCGAGGGACGGATGCCGTCCGGCGTGCTCCTCGCCCCGAACCCGCTCCGTGTACTTCCGGTACCGCTCCTTCATGAACCGGTCGATCAGGTTCATCTCGGCCATCCGAGGGTAGTCGGCCTCGTAGGTCTTCCCGCCGACGGTCGTCACCTCGGCCCGAAACCAGGTCTCGATGGAGGCCGGATTGGGGGCGAACATGTCCCACGCCTGCCAGAGCCCGGTGAAGGACATGTAGTGCCGCACGGGCGACCAGGAGGAATTCCGAAGCCCGGCCGCGCCCGCAAGCAGCCAGTCCAAAGGATGCTGGACCAGCGACCCCAGGCTGAAGGGCACCTGCCCATTGACCAAGGCCGGCGGCGGCTGGGGTGCGGACCAGAGCAGCGCACAGGCCATGTGCCAGAAGAGGAAGGCCTTGAAGAGGGGGTGGATTCGCCGAGCTTGCGGTTCAGTCTCGGCGGCGGGAGTCATTCCTGGAAGTCTGGCCGATCCGCCGGGCGGTTTCCAAGCCCGAGGCGTCCAGGCTCCGGTTCTCGAGGCCGCAGGCCTTTCCGCCAAAGAACATCTTGGAGAGGCGGTGTCGGTTCCGAGCCACCAGTCGGTAGCCGGGCCGCAGGAGGGGAAGGAGCGGTCGGGCGAGGCGGGCAAGGCCGGGGCGGCCGGTCAGCTCCAGAATCTTGACCAGCGCATCGGCTCCGCCGGTCGTCTCGCCATCCGGTCCGACGAGGACAACCTGGCCGCGGGTCTGGCTGAGAATTTCCGGAGTCAGCGGCGGCGAGGGGCAGGCTTCGGAGGCCACGGGGCGGATCCGCTGCGTCTTCGCATCCCAGCGCATCAGGCGTTCGACCGACCATGCGCAGAACCCGCAGGTTCCATCCCAGATGAGCAGATGGTCGGCCATATCCCGGTCCTTCTACTCCTTCCGACAGACTCTCGGCAAGACCGGCCCCATTCCTTTCGATTGTGGGGAAGAATGGGGGCATGATCGCTGCGGGCCTTTTGCTGGCGGCTTCCGCCGGATGGCAGCCCCTCTTCGACGGTTCCACCCTGAACGGGTGGCATATGGACGTTCCCGCCCGGGATTCGGACGCTTCGGTTCGGAAGCCGTTCATCGTGCGGGAAGGCAAGCTGGTGAGCCTGGGAACCCCGGGAGGCCACCTCATCACCGACCGGGAGCACCGCGACTACCGTCTGGCGGTTGAATACCGGTTCGTCCGTCAGGCGGGGAACTGCGGCGTCCTTGTCCACGCCTCCACTCCGCGCCGGCTCTACGGCATGTTTCCGCAGTCCATCGAGGTCCAGATGCAGAGCGGTCAGGCCGGGGATTTCTGGGTGATCGGGGAGGACATCACGGTTCCGGACATGGAGGCCCGCCGCGGTCCGCGGGATCGGGGGGGAGTGGACGGCGACAAGAACCGCCGGAGTC
>JAKRSE010000006.1 GCA_022402505.1 Fimbriimonadaceae bacterium
CCAGGGGGCCGGCTTCGTGAATCTCCGCGTCATGGCCGGGCCGGGCCAAGTGGTAGGCGCAGGAGAGCCCGGCCGGGCCGGCTCCCACGATGAGGACGGTCTTGCCGGTCGCCTCGGCGGTGACCGGAGGAAGCGGCCAGCCTTCCGCCAGAGCGAGGTCTCCCAGATGGCGTTCGATGGCATGGATGCTGACCGGACTCTCCAGCCGGCCCCGATTGCAGGCCGATTCGCAGGGGTGGTAGCAGACCCGTCCGTGAATCGCCGGGAAGGGGTTCTCCTGGACGAGGAGTTCCCATGCTCCCCGTTCGTCGCCGGCGACCACCCGGTCGAGCCAGCCCTGGATGTTTTCGCCTGCCGGGCAGGCGTGGTTGCAGGGCGGCATGAGGTTGTCCCAGATCGGCCGCCGAAGCCGCGTGGCCCCGGCGGCTCGGTCGCGGGTGAGGTCCGGAGGAAGAGTGAGGTCTCGGCGATCAATCCCGGCCGACAGAGGTTCCCGAGGCCGTCGATCCGGCCCCGGATTCAGGTTCAGCTCTGGGTGTCCCTCGTTCAATGTGATTCCAGAAAACCCCGGCCGCGCTGACGGGGAGACCGCCTTACCATGACACAGGATTTCCGGCTGGAAATCACGAAAAGAAGTGCACTTTGCGGCGTCCGGGGCAAGAGTGGTAAACCCGCGCCGATGTCTGAACGGCCGACCCTGATCCCCGGCGAGCGACGCCTGCTGCACGGCGGCGACTACAACCCCGACCAATGGCTTCGGTACCCGGAGGTGATCGACGAGGACTTCCGGCTCTTCCCCGAGGCCGGCTGCAACGCCTTCAGCGTCGCCATCTTCGCCTGGTCCACGCTGGAACCCCTCGAAGGCGAGTACCGGTTCGGCGAGCTCCGATCCCTGCTCGACCGCTTCGCCGAGGCGGGCCACAAGGCGATCCTCGCGACCCCTTCCGCCGCCCGGCCTGCCTGGCTGATCCGGAAGGACCCGACGGTCGCCCGGGTCACCCGAGAGGGACTGCGCGAGCCGATGACCGGCCGCCACAACCACTGTTGGAGTTCGCCGACCTACCGCGAGGCCGTCATCCGGATGAACACGCGCCTGGCGGAGGAGTTCGCCGGTCACCCGGCCGTCGGGATGTGGCACATCAGCAACGAGCTGGCGGGCGAGTGCTTCTGCCCGCTCTGCATCGCCGCCTATCAGGATTGGCTCAAGGCGAAGTACGGGACTCTTGAGGCCCTGAACGATGCCTGGTGGAGCGGATTCTGGAGCCGAGGGATCGGAGACTGGTCGGAGATCGAGCCTCGGGAAGGGGCGATGGATGGGAATCGGCTGGACTGGAGCCGCTTCACGACCTGGCAGCTCTGCGAATGGATCAAGCTGGAGGCGGGCCCGCTCCGCGCCGCCAACCCGGACATCCCGATCACGGTCAACCTGATGGGGGTCTTCGGTCCGGTGGACTATGCCGAGGTCTGCCGGCACGTGGATCTGGTGGCCGACGACCAGTACCCTCGGTACAGCCCCGAGGACGACGACCTTCCCGCCAAGGGCGCCGAGCTCGCCTTTAAGGACGACCTCCACCGATGCTTCAAGCCGGACCGGCCCTGGATGCTGATGGAGAGCTGTCCCGATTCCCCCAACT
The DNA here is from genome assembly GCA_022402505.1 of Fimbriimonadaceae bacterium. Taxonomy (GTDB): domain Bacteria; phylum Armatimonadota; class Fimbriimonadia; order Fimbriimonadales; family Fimbriimonadaceae; genus JAKRSE01. Next base: position 1,635 of record JAKRSE010000006.1, read on the forward strand.
GGCGGCACCCGATCCGGCTGAAGCGGCCGGGCATGCACCGGCTGGAGATGATGCAGGCCCTGGCCCACGGCGCGGAAGGGACCCTGTACTTCCAATGGCGGAAGGGCCGCGGCGGCTGCGAAAAGCTGCACGGAGCCGTCATCGACCATTCGGCGACCGAGAACACCCGGGTCTTTCGCGATGTCGCCGCCTGGGGACGGACTCTGGCCGGACTCGGCGACCTGGTCGGGCAGCCGACGGAACCCGCCGAATGCGCCGTGATCTTCGACTGGGAATCGCGGTGGGCCTTCAACGGAAGCTCGGGCCTGCCGAACGGAGACGACCCCTGCCTGAGCCAGGCGGTTCGGTGGCACCGGGCCCTGCGGTCGCTCGGACTGACCGTCGATGTCCACCACGGCGACCGTGATTGGTCCGGCCTGAAGCTGGTCGTCGCTCCGCTGCTCTGGATGCTCCGGCCCGGAATGGCGGAGCGGATGATCCGATTCGTGGAGGAGGGCGGCGTGCTTGCCATGACTCCTTGGTCGGCCCAGGCGGATGAGTTCAACCGGATCCACTTCGGCGGCCTGCCGGGGGGTGGGCTGAGGAGCCTCTTCGGGATCTGGAACGAAGAAACGGACAGCTTCCCGCTCCGCCCGGGCCGGTTTGCCGAAGCCGTGGAAGGCAATCCCCTTGGCCTGTCCGGTCGGCTGGAATCGACGGGCTCGGTCTCGATCCTCCACCTGGAGGGGGCGGAGGCGGCCGCGGTGCATCGCGGCGACTTCTTCGAGGGGACCCCGGCCGTGACCGTTCGTGGCGGAGCCGTCTGGGTCGGGATCGAACCGGACTCGGCCGGAATCGCCTCCCTCGCAGATGCCCTGACCCGCAAGGCCGGGATCGCGACTCAGGCTTTGCCTGGCGGCGTGAGCGCCGACCGAAGAGGGGACTTCCTCTTCCTGCTGAACTTCAACGGGGAGCCGGTGGAGTTCACGCGGGACGGGCAGGCCTTTCGGCTGGAGCCGCATGCCTCGGAGGTCTGGCGAGGCGAGCCTGGAGCCTGCCGTCGTCTTGATCTCTGACGCCGCCGACGGCCTCTGATCCGTCTCAAGAGGAGGACCTCCATGCTCACCGCGATCACGGTCGAGAACATCGCCATCATCGATCAGGCCGATCTGCGCCTGGAACCCGGATTCACCGCCCTGACGGGCGAGACCGGGGCCGGCAAGTCGCTTGTTCTTGATGCGATCGGCCTGGCGCTGGGAGCGAGGGCTTCGGCCGACCAGGTTCGGGCCGGCTGCGACAAGGGGATCGTCACCTTGACGGTGGACTTGTCCGACAGTCCCTCGGCGGTCGAATTCTGCCGGGAATCGGGCATCGACCCAGATGGAACCGAGCTGGTGATCCTCCGCGAGGTGAGCGCCAAGGGCGGATCGACGGTCAGGATCAATGGGCGTCCGGTCACGGTCGGAGTGCTGCGGCAGCTCGGAGGCCTGCTGGTCGATCTCCACGGCCAGCATGATCACCAGAGCCTGCTGGATCCGGAGCGGCAGATCGAGTTCCTGGACGATTGGATCGGGTGGGAATGTCGGGTCCTGCGGGACACGGTCGCCGAAAAGTGGCAGGCGCGGGAGCAGATTCGGCGGCGGCTGGCCCAGTCCCGGGCGGGGAGTCGGGAGCGGGCACAGCGGCTGGACATGCTCCAGTTTCAGGTTCAGGAGATTCGGGAGGCCGCCGTCCGCGAGGGGGAGATGGAGGAGCTTCAGGCCGCCCTCACCCGCCTTCAGAACGTCGATGCGATCCGGCGGGCGGTCGGAGGGTCGCTGGAATCGCTCCAGGATTCCGAACCTTCGGTGATGGATGGCCTGGCGGCGGCGGCGGTGCAGATCGGGCAGGCTGCCGAGCTGGACAATTCGCTGCGGGAGACCGCCGATCTCCTGGAGACGGCCCGGGTTTCGCTGGAGGAGGCGGCGCGGGGGCTTCGCCGTTCGCTGGATGAGCTGGAGGCCGATCCTGACGCCCTGGAAGCGGCGGCCGCCCGGATCGACCGGCTCCAACGGCTGCGGCGGAAGTATGGCGAGGACGAGGCGGCGATCCTGGCATTCCTCGCCTCAGCCGAAGCCGAGCTCGACGAGATGGAATCCGGGGCGATGGACGAGGGTGAGCTGGAGGCCCGGCTGGCTGCGGCAGAGGCCGAACTGGGCTCTGCCTGCGCCCGGCTCACCGAACTCCGCACCGAACGCGCCCAGGTCTTCGGCCGCGAAACCCTGGCCCATCTGCACGATCTGGCGATGGAGAAGGCCCGCTTCGAGGTT
>JAKRSE010000052.1 GCA_022402505.1 Fimbriimonadaceae bacterium
CGCTCTCATGGGCCGGGGCCGAGGCAAGGGCGAGAAGCGCGCCGTCCACGCGGCCGAAGCCGCCATCTCCTCGCCGCTGATGGATGGAAGCGTCGAGGGAGCGAGGCATCTCCTGGTGAACATCACCCACGGTCCGGACTTCGGCATCGGTGAGTTTGAAGACGCGATGAACCGCCTCAACCTTTTGGTGGACCCGGAAACGGGCAACGTCGTCTCCGGAACCGTCCTCGACCCCGACATGGGCGACGAGGTGGAGATCACCGTCATCGCCACCGGCATGGGGGAGTTCAAGCCGCGGGGCCTCGATGAGAAGGTCTTTGGAGCTTCGACCGCTCGCACGAGGAACCGGGAGCAGGCCGGGGTCGGCCGCCGGCCCAGCGAGGTTCGTGAGCCCGTCGAAAAGCCGATGGACATCGAAGACCTGCCGATCTTCCTCCGCTCCCGCTGAGCCCTCCTCAACCACGACTTACATCAGGCAACGTACTGGTCCAACGACTCGCCCCGCTCCGGAACACCGGATGCGGGGCATTTTTTCGTTCTTCAGTAGCGGCAGATGCGGAGCGCGGCCTGGAGGATGTCGTCCACCGAAGGCAGGACGTGCAGTTCCAGCGGCTTGACCCACGGCACCGGAGTGTCCATGCGGGTGATCCGGGCCGGCGGAGCGTCCAGCAGCTCGAAGGCGTTCTGGCTCATCCGGGCCAGGACCTCGCCCGCGAAGCCGCAGGTCATCGGCGCCTCATTGACGACCAGCAGGCGCGAGGTCTTCTTGAGCGACTCCAGAATCGTCTCCTCGTCCAGCGGAACGAGGCTGCGCAGATCGATCACTTCGGCCGAGAAGCCTTCGGCGTCCAGCTTCTTGGCCGCTTCCAGGCAGTGATGAACATTCTGCCCGTAGGTGACGATGGTGATCGATTCGCCTTCGCGGGCGATTCTCGCCTTGCCCAGCGGAATCAGGGCGTCTTCGCCTTCGGGGACGAACTCTTCGAGGTCCCTCCGCCGGTAGAGCTCCTTGATCTCGTAGAAGATCACGGGGTTCCCATCGCGAAGGGCGGACTTCATGAGCCCCTTGGCATCCTTGGGAGTGCTGGGACAGACCACCTTCAGACCGGGAGAGTGGCAGAACCAGGCCTCGTTCATCTGGCTGTGGTAAAGCGCTCCGCCGCCGTAGCCTCCCGCCGGACCGCGGATCACCATGTTGATGTTCACGTCGCCCGCCGTCCGGTAATGGAAGGTGGCGGTCATGTTGACGATCTGATCGAAGCCGCAGGAGATGAAGTCGATGAACTGCATCTCGGCCATCACCGTCTTGCCGTTCAGCGCCATTCCGCAGCCGACGCCGACGATGGCCGCCTCGCTGATCGGCATGTCGATGACGCGGTCGCGGCCGTAGCGAAGCTGCAGTCCGTCGGTCACTCCGAACGCGCCCCCGAGGATGCCGATGTCCTCGCCCAAACAGAGCATGTTCGGGTTCGATTCCATCTCCTCAAAGATCGCCTCGCGGAGGGCGAGCAGATAGTTCTTCTTGGCCCCATCGACCAGGGGAGCCGGGGCGGCGCTCATCGACCTCCCTCCTTGAAGACCCACATCGACCCTTCCTCAGCCGGAGGCGGCGGGCTGGCGACGGCGAACTCCACGCCTTCGTTCAGATACTTCACCACATCCTCCGGGAAGTCGAGATCGTTGACCTCCATGGCCGACTTGCCCTCGGCGGGCATCAGCTTCGCCTCTTCGGCCGTCATTTCGCCCAGACCGACCAGGTGCCGCTTCATCACGGCGATCGGGTCGCGTTCCCTTTCCTCGGCAATGACCTCTTCCCATCGGTCGCCGTAAAATTCGCGGCGATAGCGGGCGGCTCGGTCGTCGTCATGATCGCCGTGGCCGTAGGCGCGGAAGCTGATGCACTCGACGATGCTGCTGCCCTCGCCGGACCGCGCTCGGTTCACGGCCGTCATCACCTTGTCATAGACATCCAGAACGTCCTGGCCGTCGGCGATGTAGCCGGGGATTCCGTATCCGGCCGCTCGTCCGGCAAAGCTCTCCAGCCCTTCCGGCAGCGAATCCCGCACCGGCGTCCCGTAGGCCCACTGGTTGTTCTCGATGATGGTGACGACCGGAAGCTTGCGGACGGCGGCGAAATTGACCGCCTCGTGGAAGACGCCCTGGGCCGTGGAGCCCTCGCCGTTGAACGTGAGGCAGACCGCATCGCCGCCGTCCAGACGGTCGGCATAGACCACGCCGGCAGCCGCCGGAATGGTGCCGGCAAGCATCGAGGTCGAGCAGATGATCCGCTTGGCCCGGCTGCCGATGTGGCTCCAGTTGTCTCGAGCCCGGCCCGGAGAGGTCGCCTTGCCCCAGACCTGAGCGCAGACTTCCTGCACGCTCATGCCGATCCGATCCGGATTGCGCCAGCCGGCCCGCATGTCCTTCATGAAGAAGGCGGGCATGTCGCGGTGGATCGGGCTGATCCAGTCGGTCCCTTTCAGCCCGAACAGAGAGCCGACGATGATCGCCTCCTGGTTGTGGCTGGAATAAAGGGTCCCGCGGAGCCGACCCCGCTTCTTCTCCTTGATCAGGCGCACGTCGAAGTACCGCGCCAGATAGAGCTGCTTCAGAAGCTCCTTGCGGTCGTCCGGCGTGAGGGCCGATCGGGGTTGCAGGTCGGGCGCGGCAGGGTCCGAGGACATCTTGCTCGATTCAGAGGAGGGGGATTTCGCCACGTACTGCTCCATTGCCACCGGTTCGGCGAATTCCGTTGAATATACCGACCTTCTCACCTTCTATCGGTCAAAACGGCCCGATGTCTTGCCCACTGGTCCTTCCGCCCGACCGATTCCGGTGCGGGAGGCTCAGGACTTCGGCGCGGAGGCCATCTTGCCCGCCCCCGCCTGGAACCACTCCAGAAGGTGCCCGGGAGACTCGTAGCCGGTCATGTCGGCAAGCCGAGACTCCTTCTTCGGGTCCATGAGAAGGAGGTAGGGGATGCCGTCCTCGTTGTAGAACCTGCGCTTTACCGAGGCGTTCGCTCCGAGGTCGATGTTGATCTCGGTCACGACCGCGCCCTTGTTCAAGGCCTCGCGGACGCGGTTGTTGCCCAGCCCTTCCTCCTTCAAGACTTTGCAGGCGCCGCACCAGGGGGCGGAGAACATGACGAGCAGCGGCCTTCCCGTGTCGATGGCCTCCTGCCTGGCCCGATCGTAGGACGAGCGAATTTCAACCGGCGGCTGAGGCAGCTGGGAGGCGCAGGAGCCCAGGAGCAGCAGACCCGCCAGCCCAATCAGCGGGGCCACCCGCCTCATTCCGACCTCCCCAGGTTCCGGAAGAGGTCGTTGAGAATCTGGTAGGCCAGGTCGTCCATCAGGACGTTCTGAACCCATAACTCCATCTTCTGGTCGGCGGTCACTTCATCCGGCTTTTCCCGGTTCAGCCAGGTTCCGGGGATCAGACCCTCGATGGACTTTTCCTGCCCGTCATTCAGGGTCTCCTTCACCTTCGCCAGCACCTTCGCGACCTCGGTCTT
>JAKRSE010000053.1 GCA_022402505.1 Fimbriimonadaceae bacterium
CGAACCGCTTCTCCAGCAGCTCCTCCACCAAGTCGGGGTCGATCTGCCAGTCGTCTCGGCGGCAGTCGATGAAGAAGGGTTCGGCGAAGCAGTACCGGATGGCGTTGGCGCTGGCGATGAAGGTGATGTCGGAGCAGAGCACCAGCTCGCCGGGCTTCACTCCGGCAAGGAGGAGGGCGATGTGCAGCGCGTTGGTGCCGTTCACCACGGCCACGGCGTGGCGGGCCCCGGTCGCCTCGGCCATCATCTCCTCAAACCGATCGACGTAGGAGCCGACGGAAGAGACCCAGCCCGTATCCAGGCAGTCCTTCACATACTCCCACTCCCGCCCCCGGATTTCGGGCACGGACAGGGGGATGAAAGAAAGCTCCTCCGCGCCCATGATCTTCACACGTTGTAGACGTCGGGTCGGTAGAGGTGCAGGTTGTCGCGGAACCAGGCGATCGTCTCTTCCAAACCCTCTTCCAGAGAGGTGCGCGGGGTCCAGCCCGTCAGCTCCAGAGCCTTGGCGTTCGAGGCGATCAGTCGGTTGACCTCGCTCTTCTCGGGGCGGAGCCTCTCCTCTTCGCTCTGAATCTCAATCTTTGCGCCCGCCATGTCCGCGATCATGTGGGCCAGGTCGCCGATGGTGATCTCCCGGCCGGAGCCGAAGTTGATCGTCTCCCCGATCGCCTTGTCGCTGGCAGCGGCGGCCATGAAGCCCTCCGCCGTGTTCCGGACGAAGTTCATGTCTCGGGTGGGGGTGAGGCTGCCCAGCTTCACAGTCCGGCCGCTGAGGCACTGGCTGATGATGGTGGGGATCACGGCTCGCGCCGACTGCCGGGGGCCGAAGGTGTTGAACGGCCGCACGGTGACCACGGGGGTCCCGAAGGAGAGGTAGAAGGATTCGGCGATCTTGTCCGCCCCGATCTTGCTGGCCGAATACGGCGACTGCCCTTGGAGCGGGTGCTTCTCGTCGATGGGAGCATAGAGCGCGGTGCCGTAGACCTCGCTGGTGCTGGTGTGGGCGATGCGGGGCGTCTCCAGCTCGCGACCGGCCTGCAGCACGTTGAGGGTGCCGATGATGTTGGCGTTCACATAGCTGCCCGGCGCCCGGTAGCTGTAGGGAATCGCGATGAGGGCGGCCAGGTGAAAGACGGCGTCGCAGCCTTCCATTGCCAGCTTCACCGAGTCTCGATCGGTGATGTCTCCGGCGTAGACATCCATCTCGCCGGCCAGGGAGGAGTGGTCAAGCCACCCTCGGCTGCCCTGAAAATTGTAATGCACCATCGCCCGGACTTTGGCCCCGGCTTGAACCAGGCGCTCCGAGAGGTGGCTGCCGATGAACCCGGCCGCCCCGGTGACCAGGACGCGTTTGCCGGCCCAGCTACTGTCGCTCACGGCGGAGGAGTCTACCGTATCACTCCGAGCCCCCCGGACGGCCGAGCCCGGGTCACCAACCGAAGACCCGTTCGGGCGTCGGAAGCTCGTTCGGCTTGATCCGATGTCCGGGAAAGGCTCCCAGGAAGACCCGGTCGTCCGGCACGTCGGTGTCGAGGCAGAACGAGTTGGCGGCGAAGACCACGTTGTTCCCGATGGCGCAGGGCCCGAGGACGGCCGACTTGGCGTAGAGCACGGTCCCGGTGCCGAAGACCGGATAGCCGCCTTCCGTCGCCCCGACGCCGCAGTTCTGGTAGACCGCAAAGAAGTCCGAGTACCGGGCATTGCCGAGCACCGTCCCGACCGGATGCACGAAGAGGAAGGTCTGCGGCAGGGTGATCCCGTAGAAGGCGTCGATCCCGTGGAGCGCCTTGTTGAGGGCGAAGATCCTCGCCGCCAGAGCCTCGTCGCGCCCTGATCGGTGGACCGTGTTGCTCAAGAGATAGAGGAAGGCGGCCCAGTGGTCGGTGTTCAGATGGTGGAACAGGACATTCCCATCTTCCTGGTAGTACTTCTTCCGGATGTTCTTGAAGGAGTCGTAGGTCCGGGTCAAGGCTTCGGCGGCCGACGGCCTCAGCCCGGCTTCATCGTGGTCCTCGGCGGGGATGACGTTCTGCAGCTGTCGTGAGACATGCCGGGCCAGGGCGTCGGCATCCAGAGAGGGCCGGAAGGTCACCATGCGGTCCAGCCTCCGTCGCAGACGATGTTCTGGCCGGTGGTGTAGCTGCTGGCCTCCGAGGCGAGATAGATGAGCGCTCCCACCATTTCCGACGGCTGTCCCATCCGCCCCATCGGAACCCGGCTCGAATAGAGGTTCTTGAACGTGTCGTTCTGCCCGCTCTCGTTGCCGCCGGGGGTCAGGGTGTTCACCCGGATTCCATGCTTCGCCCAGCTGGTGGCCAGCCATCGGGTGAGCCCGATGACGGCGGCCTTGGAGGTCGAATAGACGGCCGGCGTGTTGATGGCGACGCCCATGTATTCCGAGCCTTCGTAGATCCGGGCGTCCGGGCCGACCAGGCCGTAGATGCTGCTGGTCTGGATGATCGAGCCGCCCTGGCCGTTGCGGATCATCCGCCCGCCGACCGCCTGGGCGACCAGCATCATGCCGTCCACATTCACCGACATGATCTCCCGCCACTGGTCCAGGCTGTATTCTTCGAACGGGGCGAAGAAGGCGAGCAGGTCGCTGCTCTTGCCGGCGGCGTTGTTGTGCAGGATCGTGATCGGACCAAGGGCCTCTTCCGCCTTGGCTGCCATTTCGGCGACCGAATCCGGATTGGTGATGTCGGCCGCCAGACCGATCGCGGCGTTCCCGGTCGATCTTGTCAATTCTTCCGCAAGTTCGGCCGCTGCCTCCTGCCGGATGTCCACCACGGCGACTTTGGCTCCGAAGTCGGCAAGTCCCTGGCAGAAGCCTCGGCCCAGGATTCCGGCTCCGCCCGTGACGAGGGCCGCTCGGCCGGAGAGATCGAAGAGGTCCTTCGCCATCAGTGGCCCTCGTCCAGCCTGCCGGACTTGGCGACGACCTGGGCTTCGGCGTAGTCGCCATGCTGGCCGATGTCCAGCCAGTACTCCAGGATGGGGAAGTTGGCGACTCGCCTCCCTTCCGAGGTCAGCATTTCGACCAGCTGGGGCATGTCGAACTTGACACCCGGCGGGATCATCGCGTGAACCTGGGGTTCCAGGACATAGACGCCCGCATTGACGAAGAACCGGAGGGTGGGTTTTTCGACGATCCGTTCCACCAGCTCGTCGGTCCCTTCCACCACGCCGTAGGGGACGCTCACCTCGTACTGCCGGACGCAGACCGTCATCTCGGCGTGATGGGTTCGGTGGAACTCTAGCAGGGCCCGGAAGTTGAGGTTGGTCAGGATGTCGCCGTTCATCACCAGCAGCGGGGCATGGGGCTTGTCCATGAGCCCCAGGGCGCCGGCGGTGCCGAGCGGCTGGCTCTCGTGGACGTAGCTGACATCCACTCCGAACCGCCCTCCGTCCTGGAAGTGGTCCACGATCTTTTCGGCTCGATAGTGGGTGGTGATCGCGACGTTGCGGATTCCCGAGCTGGAGAGGTTCTCGACGATGTGCTCCAGCATCGGCTTGCCCCCGACGGGAAGCATCGGCTTGGGGGTCTCCTCGGTGAGTGGCAT
>JAKRSE010000054.1 GCA_022402505.1 Fimbriimonadaceae bacterium
CTACAGCTCCATCTTCAACGCCTCCCCGGTGCTCTGGCTCTGGGACAAGGCGGTGATGAAGTCGAAGGGCGAGGAGGCCGGGCTGATGGCCGAGTCCGAGCGGGAGATCAAGCTGCGGGCCGCCCAGCGACAGCTGGCTCAGGCCGGCGCCGCCGGAGGCACCGTTCCGGGAGCCCCGGCCGGCTACGGCACCGTCAAGCGACGATCCTCCGCCGCCGACTCCGCCACCCGCAAGGCCGATGACGACGAGCCCTGATCTGCGGACTCAACGGGTTGCGGCAAGGTCGGCAAGATTTTTGTTGAGCGATCAACATTTCGAGCTTCTGGATCAGTTACTATAGGCGGCATGAGAAATCGCCAAGATTTCGCGGCCCATTGGCTGGGGGCTCTCCTGGTCATCGGGCTTCTTGCCATAGGCCTGGTCGGCTGCGGCGGCTCCGGAGGGTCTGCGGGCGGCAGTGGGACGACCCGGCTCTTCTTGACCGATGACCTCTCGACGGCATACGATGCGGTCTGGGTCAACGTTTTTTCGGCCGAGTTGGAGGGTGATGCGGGTTCGGTCAAGCTGATGGAATCGACGGCCGGAGAAGCGGTCAACCTGCGGGCTCTCGGCTCGCCGAGCGGAGGACGATTCCTCTTCCTGGGACTCGCCTCCGTGCCGCAGGGCACCTACCGGTTCCTCGATGTCCGCGTGGGCAAGGACCTCACCCTCTTTGCCACCGGCTCGACGACCGGGACTTCGGCGCAGTTCATCCCAAGTCTGGACAGCGGCGCGGGGCGATCTCGACTTCGACTGGCCCTCGATCCACCCCTGGTGATCGGCCCCGGCAATCAAGACATCATTGCCGACTTCGCTCTCTCCTCCTGGACCCTCTCCGGCGGGCTGGTGACTCCGGTTGTGACCCGACACAACGGGCAGGGCCTGGACGATCTGAACCGACACGAGGCCGACGACATCGAAGGCATCATCTCCAACCTCTCCGGTTCGGCGCCGAATCAGATGTTCCGGGTGAATGGAGTCGACGTGATGACCGACTCGATGACGGTCTTGCAGGACCTGACTGCCCTGAGCAACGGCACGAGGGTGGAGGTCTACGGCGTCTTCGACGTTCTCCTGGGAGCGTTCAAGGCCGTCAAGATCGAGAAGGATGACGGCCCCGGAACCGGCGGCGAGGCCAAGGTCAAGGGCCCCGCATCCTCGGCGGATGAGGCGGCAGGCACGCTCAAAATCCGGCCGGACCTGGTGCGAGCCATGATCCCGTCTGCGTCCCCGGTCAAGGTGGTCGCCACGACGAGCACCGTCTACGAGGACGACAATGGTGCGATCATCACAAAGGCTCAGTTCTTCTCGGGCCTGGCGGCCGCCGGCGCCTCGGCCGAGGCCGAAGCGGAAGGAACCTACGACTCAGCCTCGAACACCCTGACCGCCCGAAAGCTGGAGCTGGAGAACGAAGACGAAGGGCTGGAACAGGAAGCGAAAGGGAGCCTGGTCTCGTCGGACGTTGCGGTGGGGACCGTCGTGATCCAGGTCTCGGAGAGCTTCGGCTTCACCCTCCCTGCGGACGGCAAGGTGACTCTCAAGACGAAGGAATCGACCACCTATAAGAACGCCTCCGGGGATTCGGTCACCAAGGCTCAGTTCTTCGCCCTGCTGACGGCAGGCGCAAAGGTGAAGGGCAACGGCGCCTACGCCTCGGGAACCCTGACCTGCCGCAAGATGGAGATCAAGGACTGACCCTGCGGGCCTGAGAGGGCCTCTTGTCAACCGGCCGGGCGGGGTTTCGAGGAACCCGGCCCGGCCTCATTCTTCCGGCGGCGGATCGGCCGGTAGAGGCGCAGGTCGTCGTGACCACGGGAGAATCGGGCGGCATACGGGTCCAAGACGGGCCCCGCGTCGATCCCGTCTGCTCCCACCGACCAGACGACGAACCCTTGCCGATTCGAAGCGAAACGGAGTCTGCGGCCGTAGGCGTCCGAAATCCGGGCTCCGGCAGCCGTCAAGGATCGCGGGGTGCGGCGGGTCCGGGCCCGGTGGAGATGAACCATGATGCCCGCCCAGAGCACCTTCTGCCGAGTCAGCCGGTCCCCCCACCTTCGGCCTGCAAATGCATAGTCGCCGAGAGAATCGGCGACGGCGGCATACGATGGGCGCGGCGAGCGGTGGAGGCTTTCGGCGAGATTCGAGAAGACGCGGCAGGCCTCCAGCGGCCCGGTGCCGGGCGGGGCCGAAGAGAACGCGATCCACGCCTCCAGGTACCGGGTCAGGTAGGCCTGATCTTCCGGCTCCGGAGGCAGACCATCGAGCCGGAGCCGAGCGAGAGACGGCACGAATCGCCTCACGCCCCAGTTCCGCTCCTCGTGCATCCGCTTCATCCCGCCGTAGAGGTCGTGGTTTCTGATCGTCGCCACTCCCAAGAGGATCTCGGCTTCCAGGGAGTCCCGAAAGTCGCCGGGGTCCGAATCAGGAAGCATCGCCTCCGCCAGGCGGCTCAGGGCCGCCTCGTCTTCTTGAAGCAGTGTCGCCATCCGTTGGGCAGCAGCGATCACCCGGGTCTGGATCGCATGGCCGACCGTCCAGGAGATCAGCAGGGAATCCGCAAAGGCGGCCCGCTCCATCTGTCGGAGCAGCTGGAGGTCTCTCAGCGCGGCCGCCGTCTCCCCCTGAGCCAGGCTCTCGTTGAATCGCCACAGCGCGGCCCCTGAAGCCTCGAGCAGGAGTTCGACCGTCTCTTCGCCGAGCTCTTCGTAGGTCACCCGTCGCCGGATCACTCGGAAGAATGGCCGGCCCAGTCGCCGCTCCAGATCGGCCAGAAATGGGTCGTCCACTTCGACCAGCTCGTGGGGCCGGGGGGCATCGGCGGGGGGCCGGCTGAGGTGCGGCCGCTCCACCACCGGACGGCCTCCATCTCCCAGGCGACTCCGGCGGGTCCGCCAAGCCTGGGCCGCCTCCACAAAGCCCACGGCGCCGTTCTGATCCTCGGACTCCGGCCAGGGGCGGAGATCGGCGGCGGTCAGCGGGATGCCGAGCCGGCGGGCCGTATCCCACACCTCCGGAAGGCGAGAGATCGCTTCCACCATGTCTGGTTCAAGCTCAGGCATGCCGCTCTCCACGTCTGAGTCCTACGCACCCTGGGCGGTACGCTGATTCGCCGTGGCGGTCGTCAAGCTGAGATTTCAGGATGCGTTGGCGGTCGGGCTGGGAGCGATGGTCGGTGCGGGCCTGCTCTCCTCTCCGGCGGCCGCGACCGCTTCGGCCCAAAGCTGGGTGGGGGTCGCCGTCGTGCTCGCGGCGGCTCTGGCGCTTGCCAACGCCTTCTCCTCGGCCCGATTGGCGGCCGCCTTCCCTGCTTCCGGCGGAACCTACGAGTTCGCGCGGCCGACGCTGGGGCCGGACTGGGGCTTCGCCGCCGGATGGCTGTTCCTGGTCGGCAAATCCTGGGCGGCGGGCTTCGTGGCGGCGACGGCCGGCGGAATGATGGCGGCGGCCGTGCCTGGACTCCACGGCTGGCTGGTCGCCGTCGGGGCGCTGATCATCGCGGTCGCCGCGAATCTGCTCAGCATCCG
>JAKRSE010000055.1:0-499 GCA_022402505.1 Fimbriimonadaceae bacterium
CATCCTGGAGCTGGACATCGACCGTCACCTGATGGACTATGAGCGGGAACGGGTCCGCGAAAAGGGAGGGATCACCGCCGCCGAAGCCCGCCGGCTCAAGCCCGGAACCAAGGCGATCGTCGTCGGCAACCCGATCCGCCTGCGATTCCCCCCCACCCCCAGCGGCCGGCGCGTCGTCTTCTTCGACCTGGAAGACGAGACCGGCCTCCTCAACGTGACCTGCTTCGACGAGACCTATCGGCGCGACGGAGACGCCATCGTCTGCTCGCCCTACGTCACGGCGGTCGGACGGGCCCAGTGGCGCGACGGCCACACCGCCTTCCTCGCCCACCGCGTCTTCCCCTACCGACCCATCATCCGAGACCTCGTCCTCGGCCTGAAAGACCTCCCCATCGGCACCGCCGACTTCCTGGTGGGGTGACGCCCCACCGCTGCCGGGACCAGGCAACCCAGGCACACCATGTCGGTAAGGGGAGCCTATGGATGCCCTGAAACACCT
>JAKRSE010000055.1:509-3553 GCA_022402505.1 Fimbriimonadaceae bacterium
ACGGAGGCGACGCCTGTTCCCCAGCCCGGCCCCGGGCAGATCCTCGTCAGGGTCCGGGCCGCTGGAGTCTCCAGCGGAGACGCACGGGTACGCGGTGCGAACTTCCCCGGACCCCTTCGCCTGATCGGACGCCTCATGATGGGGGTCTTCAGACCGCGACGGTCGATTCTGGGAACCGACTTCGCCGGCGAAGTCGCCGCCCTGGGCGAAGGAGTCCAAAATCTTCAGACCGGTGACCGGGTCTACGGGGCCATCCCCTTCACCGACCGCAGCGGCACTCATGCCGAATACGTTCTGGCGAAATCGGATGGTTTCGTCCGGCCGATTCCGCCCGGAGTTTCGTTCCAGCAGGCTGGAGCCCTGTGCTTCGGAATGACGACCGCGCGGCACTTCCTGATGGCCGAAGCAGGGCTGACGGAAGGCCAGAGCCTGCTGGTGATCGGCGGCGGAGGGTCCGTCGGAACCGCCGCGATTCAGTCCGCCCACGATCTAGGAGCCCGGGTCACCGCCGTCTGCAGCAGCCGAACTGCCGATCTGGCACGCAGTCTCGGTGCAGACCATGTGGTCGACTACACCAGACAGGAAATCTCCGATCCCAACCTGGGGTCCGCCCCCTATGACGTCGTACTGGACTGCATGGGGACGAGTTCTCCGGACGCCTGTCTGCCCGTCCTGCGCCCCGGAGGCGTCTTCATCCCCCTCGTCTTCACGGGCCCGGCCCTGCGCCAGGCCCTGAAGCACGCCTTCACCAAGCGAATCCGCGTGATCCTCGGGGTCAGCGAGGAGAGGCCTGAAGACATCGACTGGTTGACTGACCGCCTCGAATCAGGCCGCGTCGTGCCGGTGATCGACTCCGTCCTTCCGATGGATGAGGTCGCCGAAGCGCATCGACGTGTCGAGACCGGTCGAAAGCAGGGGAACGTCGTGCTCCAGATTCCATGACGACTGTTCCTGGGACAGGATGCCTTGCCAAACGCCGGTTCCAGGGGATCGATGGTCGCCCCACGTCGGCGAAGAAAACATGGACAGATCACCACCTTAAAGGATATGCTCCACGAGCATCGTCAAGACCGCTTGAGGCTGTGAACCGCGGTAGAAGGCCATGAGATCTTTCAGTCAATCCACTTCTCTTTTGCGACTGCTTTCCGGCGTCACACCGGCAATCTGCGCCCTGGCCGCCGCCTCCGCCCAACCGGTGCCGCTGGCCGATGTTCAAAAGGGCTTCGAAGGGCAGAAGCAGAGGCTTTCGGGCCTGGCCTTCGCCTATTCCTTCACGTACAGAATCGGGGTCTTCGCAGCAGGCAAGGCCAATCAGGGATCAGCCCAAGGCATCGTTCGGTTAATGCCCGCCGGCCTCTGGGTCCGCAACGACTACGGCCGCAATCCACCCCAGGCAGGCACGTTTTCCACCCAGGGCATCAGCCGGAGCTTCCCCTGGCAAGGACAGACCGTCGCGACCTCTCCCTCGAATGATGCGCCGATCGTCGTCTCTGCGAACCCGGACCATTGGTGGGATGGGGACAAGACCCCGGCAGCCGGCGTCGCCCAGCTGGGAAGGTTCTGGCTTGCGGATGCCTTGCGAGGCAGGATGACTCGCGCCGAAAAGTCCGCAGACGGCACCGTCTTGATCTTCGCTGAGAACACGCAGAGGATCCGCCTGAGGCTCAGGGTCGATCCCCGGCGCGACTGGATGATCCGGAGCTGGACCATGACCGCCCCGGCGGATGAGGCCGGCGGCGTGGCCACGACCGTCCTCACCACCGGCGGATCCAAGAAAACCGGCTCGGTCAGTCTTCCGAGCGAAGTCAGGCTCCGGGCCACCTACCAGGTCGACGGCAAGACCTACCTCCACCACGACCATCGGTTCCAGATCGGCTCGACGGTCTCGGAAGCGGCGTTTCCCCGTTCTGAGTTTCGGCTGGAGCCGGGCGCGCGGGTCCGGGATGACAAGGATCGAACCGGAGTCGTCCAGAGATCGGGCGCCATCCTCTGGCAAAAGCCTTGACGGAAGGAACGTTCTGAGCCAGACTTTCCGGAAGAAAACCATGCCGGAAGTCTCGCTCAGCAAGGCCCTGAAGCTGAAGAATCGCCAGATCAAGACCGTTCGGGCCCTGCGCGACCGGATCTTGGCCCACAACCGGAGAGTCGAGGGGGCGGACACTGCCTTTGACATCCCCGCCGAATACACCCGGTTGCTCGAAGAGACCGGGAAGCTCGCCGCGATCAAGTGTGCGATCACGTCCGCCAACGGGGCCATCCAGGACTCGATCAACCGGATCGCCGAACTCCGGGGCCACCTCGCCTTCCTCGACACCGTCCCGACCATGGAAGGGCCGGAACCGAACTACGGAATGTCCGCCCCCACCCGCTACACCGCCCAGCTGAAGGCCGGGTGGATGGCCGAGGAGAAGGAACGGCTCCAGAACGAACTCGACGAACTGCAGGACCGGATCGACGAGTACAATGCCTCCGTCAAGGTTCTCCTGCCGGACTGAGACACAACGGTCGAGCGGGGGTGTGCGGCACCCACGGGAACCGGCGACATTCGGCGTACCCCGAACGTACGCGCCCTCCGTTCCTCTACGGATCCGAATCGACACGATCCCGATCGTCCCCACCCTCCTGCAAATCATGAGGTCAAGGCTCAACGGTCAAAGATCAAGACTCCTGAAACGCCGCCGATCCCGGCCCACACTCCCGCTCGACCCTGCATCCGATGCCCATCAGGCAGCGGCCGGCCGGGTTCACGGGTTCGCCTGACGGCTCACGCGTTCACTCGGCCTGACGTCAGGCGGGCCGGCTCCCGCCATTGGCAGACGCATCCGGTCGCTCAAGTCCGCCTGAAAGTGGGTGCCCTGGCCTGACGACGGACCGCCGACCCAGCCCGAAGCCAGAAGGCCACGATCCGTCGCAGGCCAGGTTCAAGCGACAGCCCTGCCTACGAACTCCGGAGGCCAAGCCCCTTGCTTCCGTCTTGAGGCTGGAGGCGGCCGTCAGGTCGGGGCACCCATGATCGGCCCTCGGCGAGCCCACAAAGGAACCTC
>JAKRSE010000056.1 GCA_022402505.1 Fimbriimonadaceae bacterium
CCTCGTCGGCGGCATTCGCCAACAACCATGATGGAATCGAACCCAGAATCCCGACCGGACGGCCGAGAGCTCCTGCGGGTGGCGGCGCGGTGGGGGCCGGGCTTGAACGGCGTTCAGGAACTCCCGGACGACGAGGCCCGAGCCGACCTTGCTCGACGCCTGGAAGAGGCCGGCCTGACCCCGCCCGGCTACCTTCTCCGTCCCCGCGAATGGCGCAGCCGAGAAGCGAAGCTGTTCCAAGCGGGCGACTATCCGGACAAGCAGGTCTCGGTCTCGGCCGATGATCTCCAGCGCCTTGCCGCCAACTTCGACCTCCCGGTTCCGATCTGGGTCGAGCATTCCTCGAACCCGCTGGAGATCGGCTACGTCACCCAGGTTCGGGTGGAAGGGGAGAACCTGATGGGCCGGCTGGCTCTGACCTCGGAGGCGGAGTCCCTGATCGAATCGAGCTCGGCGAAGCGTCTTTCGGTGGCGCTCTCGGAAGATTTGGAGAGGATCACTGAGGTGAGCCTGGTCAAATCGCCCAGAATTCCCGACGCTCGAATCTTCAGTTCCGGTCCGCAGGTGGATGAGCTGATCGACTCGTGGCTGAAGGCCGGACGGCTCCTTCCGGTGCAGGCCCCGTTGGTTCGGAGCCTGCTTTCCGTCTCGGCCCGCATCTTCCACGAGGGCTCGGAGGCGGAGACGGCGGGGCTGGTTCGGCGGTTTGTCGAGCTGAATCCGGTTCACCGCCTCTTCGACCAGACTCCGGCTCCGATCGCCTCGAGCCACCCCGACCTCGATCCTGAAGCGGCGGCCTTCTATGCCCGCCATTTCCCCGACCTCAGCCTCGCCGAAATCGCCAAGCGGGTCGGCGCCTGAAAGCACCCATGCCACAACTCACCAGACCCTACGAGAACTATGAACGGCCCGGATTGGTCGTCAACTATCGGCTGGCCGCGGTCGCCGTCCACAAGGGTGCGCTCTTGGGAGTCGGCGCCGACGGCTTCGCCCGCCCGATGACCCCGGACACCGCCGGACTGGCCTTCATCGGCTTCGCCGTGGAGAGCCAGGACAACTCGACCGGAGCCGCCGGCGCGAAGTCGATCAACGTCGCGAAGTCCGGCGCGTGCGTCGTGAAGGCGGCGGACGGAGTGACTCCCGTCCAGGCTCACATCGGAAGGTCGGCCTTCGCCGCCGGCGACTGGGAGGTCCGACCCGACCAGACCAGCCTCACGAACCCCTACTCCGTCGGGGCAATCGTCGCTCTCGAACGGACTTCGACCGGCCATCAGGGCTACCGAATTCGGATCGATCGACACACCTTTTGACCACAAACTGATACAGATATGCCCCTCACTCGCAGCGACATCCCTGATCTTCTGCTCCCCGGCCTGAAGACCGAATTCGAGACCGCCTTCCGGGCGGAGCTCGAAGACGGTCTGGCCGAGAAGATCGCCACCGTCATCAACACCAGTCGTCCCGTTCAGAAGTACCCGTGGCTCGGCGCGGCTCCTCCGATGCGGGAATTCATCGACGAGCGGCGACCGGCGGGCCTCTCGGCCTTCTCCGTCACCATCGAAGACAAGGTCTTCGAATCGACCATCGCGGTGGACCGACGCGCCATGGAAGACGATCAGCTCGGCCTGATTCGGGTTCGGGTCCGCGACCTGGCCCATCGCGTCTCGCAGCATCGGCACCAGATCGTCGTCGAGACCCTGAACCAGGGGAACAGCCTGATCGGCTTCGACGGCAAGCCCCTCTTCGCGACGGACCACCCGATCGGTTCCGGCACCGCCTCCAACTCGTCGTCCGCCGCGCTCTCGGCCGCCTCTCTCCAGGAGGCGATCTCGGCGATGATGACCTTCACGGACGATTCGGGGACCCCGATGGGGATCATGCCGGACACCCTGGTCGTCGGCCCGAACCGGATGTGGCAGGCCCTGGAGCTGGTCGAAAGCCGGGTCGTTGTGGACAAGGGCGGCGGTTCGGGACGTGCACAGACCCCGTACATGAACGCGCTTCAGGGGCGTCTGAAGGTGGCCGTTTCGCCCTTCATCCGAAACGAGTTCGCCGACCGCTGGTATGTGCTGGACACCCGGCGACCGATCCGAGCCGTGATCCTGCAGCAGCGCGAGGACGTTCCGGTGGAGTTCTCGGCCCTGGAAGCCGGGAGCGGCAGCGAGTCGGCCTGGATGCGTGACCGCTACCACTATGGAGTGCGCGCTCGGTACAACACCGGCCTTGGACTTTGGCAGGCGGCCTATGCTGGAGCTGTCAGCTAGTCTCTTCGGTGGCACTTTCGGTCTCGTTCTTGGACTGATCCTGCAGGGCCGGGCCTTCGCGGCCCGCATCGAGAAGGTCCGGAAGGAGACCGAGGAGGCCTGGTCTCGCCAGGATTGGTCGAAGCTGCCGATTCTGGCGGCGGAGCTGGAGGGTCTGGAGAAGGATGCGAAGTCGCTGATCGGACAGGCCCAAAGGATCCTGGGTGGGCGGGGCCGTGGATGAGGCCTGGCGCGAGATTCTGGTCTTCCTGACCGGAGTGACGGGCTCGACCTTCGCTTTGGCTCGGGTGCTTCTCAGCCGCCAGGAACGGCTGATGAATCGCTTCGTGGATTCCCTGGAGCGAGCGCTTGACCGACAGACTCAGGCGGCTGATGACTTCAAGCCCGCCCTGACCCGGCTGGCCGAAGCGGTGGAGGAGAACAGCGTTCTCATCCGCCGCCTCGGCGGCGCGACGGAGGCGTGGCGACCGGTTCGGATGGCCTGCGATGAGGAGGCGGACGGATGTCCCTGACGCTTCCGGTCACGACGATCCAGCTCCTTGCGGGCGAGGATGACGGTCCGCCGGAACCTTCCCTGAACGACCTTGTCAGCCTCTGGATTCCGATCTTTGAATTGAGGATTCGATCAGAAAGCTGGACGGATCCTCGAGCCATTCTCGGGATGTGCGAGGTGGTGGCGGGGGAGCGGACCGGGCGTCGGCTCCGGTCTCCTGGGGCGGCTGACGATTCGGTTCAGTCCGGGGTGGTGGTTCGTCCCTTCCGAGGCGAGGACCCGCTCGATCCGTTCGGGCTCTCCGCCCGGGGCTGGGAGCGGCTGGAACCATTCACGGTCCCAGACCCGCAATCGCCTCCGGCTCCCACCGTCTCGGTCGTCTGGGAACCGGAGTCCCACCAGGAAGGCTAAGCCTCGATTTCGCCCTCGGTCTCGACCGCCGAGGGCGAGACCATCAGCCCGGTCTCCTTCCACTGCGCCTCGTCGATCTCGCTGGGCGCGCCCATCAGAGGGTCCATTCCGCTTCCGATCTTGGGAAAGGCGATGACCTCCCGAATGTTCTCGTCGTCCGTCAGGAGCATGACCAGGCGGTCGATCCCCGGAGCGATGCCCCCGTGCGGCGGGGGGCCGTAGGAGAAGGCTTCAAGCATGTGGCCGAACCGTTCTCGGGCCGAATCGGAATCGAATCCGATCAGGTTGAAGAGCTTTTCCTGGACATTGGGCTGATGAATTCGGATGCTTCCGCCCGCGACTTCGTAGCCGTA
>JAKRSE010000057.1 GCA_022402505.1 Fimbriimonadaceae bacterium
GGCCTGTTCGAAGAGGCCCGCCGCCAGTGGCCCCGGTGTTCCATGGCGCTGAACTGGTGCCTGAATGAGCCGTGGCCGACCGCCGCGAACAACAGTCTGATCAGCTGGCCCTGCGAACCCAAACCCGCCTTGGACGCGGTCCGAGACGCCGGCCGGCCCGCCCTCGTTTCCGCGAAGCTGGTTCGGTTCTTGTGGAAGGAGGGGGACGACTTCGACCCCCAGCTCTGGCTGCTGAACAACGGCAATGAGGCGATTCCGGCGGGCGAGGCGTCCCTGTGGCTCGGCGAGGTCTGTCTGCTGCGCTGGGATCATCCGGAAGTTCCGGCTCGGACGAACCTGGCGGGCCCCCGGGCCTGCCACCGCCTTGGAGCCCCGACCGGGCCGATCCTGGAGCTCAAGGCCCGAAGGGAAGGGAGCCCGGCACTGGACTCCACCTACCGCCTCGCCTGGCACACCCCCGGCCCCGACCCGATCCCCGACTGGAATCAGAACAACTGACGGCGGTGGGGGGGCCGCACGCCCGGCACCTCCGTGACGGTCAAGCCTTCTCGATGGTTTCCGGCGTCTATGGCGGCGACGGCCTGCGCCGGGTGAGGGCGGATGCGGATGGGGTCACCACCTTCATTTGGGATGGCTCCGACTCTCTGGGAGAAGAGTGACCATGCCGATGAGAACCACGTACACCACCGTCAACGGCCAGATCCTCCACCAGGAGAAGGACGGAGTCAGAACCCACCTCATCCCCGACACTCTCGGCAGCATCGTCGCCACCATCGACGAAGCAGGAACCGTCGCCAGCCGCACCGACTACCTCCCCTACGGCGAAGTCGAATCCCAAACCGGCACAAACCCCACTCCCTTCCCCTTGGTCGGACCAAGGGGCTACTAGAACGACGCCAATTCCCTGATCAGAAACTCTTGGCTCACCACTTCAAGATTTAAAGCCCTCACGAAAACACCTAGAGCAGAGCAGGTATTCTCTCCCGAAAGCGACCAGGACTCGGCCAAGGCTCCAGCCCGATGCTATAGGCGTACACTGGCTCAACGGCAAGGACGGGTTGCAGTGGTCGGGAGCGGCCCATGGACTGGAGCCACCGTTATGAGAGCTCTAAAGGTTCGTAGTGGACGGAACCCCAGTCCTGTCAACCAAGACGAAGAAAAGCAAGGCTTGTTGGCCCTGCTCCCGACCAACCGGAACTCGATTCGAATGAACCTGAACGACATTCAGAAGGCACTATTTGTCGCGTTGTGGCACGTTCATGCTGAGCACGGACCCGGCGGGATGGATTGGCAAGAGTGGTCTCAGGGGCAGGGACATGACGTGAAAGCCGTAGGTCGTGCTTTTGACGAGCTGAGCGAACTAGGGTTGGTCGAAGCCGCTTCACTCGGACCCTATGCTCAGATCACCGTGTATGGACTTTCCGCTTGTGAGCAAGGGGGGTTCATTGACGAGGAATCACTTAAGCCTCACACTCGGTTTAGAATGGATTTGCTTGTCGCCCTATCGAGAGTGCGGGCTGAGCAAGGACTGAGTTCAGCTATCTACTGGGGTGATCTGATCCAAGACATAGGAGCTGACGCAAAATTGTTTAACGCAAATGATCAGTTCCTTACTCAAACTGGCTACATGGAGTGGATAGGTCAATCTTTGCGCATTACAGCCAAGGGTGAATCTGCGGTTCAAGAGTACTTGTCTAAGCGCGGCTTGCTCGACCGCTTTGAGGAGCTCAAGGCCACTGGTACCGTCACGGCGCAACAAAGAGGTCACGAGCTCGAGAAGCTCTTGGAGCTTGCGGCAACAAGCGAAGGCTGGAATGTCGTGCGCAACGCACGGGCCCCGGGCGAAGAAAACGATCTGATCTTGTCCAAAGGCTTTGACTACTTCATCGTCTCATGCAAATGGCTCTCGGGAGCCTGCGAAGTCGAGGATGCAAGAAGCCTCAGGGACCGCGTCGTTCACAGACCGGGAACCCGTGGGGTGTTGTGCTCAATGAGTGGCTTCACTGCGGGATTTGAAGGTGATATTGAGCGGCGATTGAGTGACGCAATCATTCTCCCGTTCGGGCCGGGGGATATCGAGAACGCTCTATCTGGCAAGCTCACTGCCTTGCTCCAAAGCAAACTTCACGGGGTAATCGTGAACCGGGTGTTCCCATGGTCGTAACCGCTCTATCTCGGAGTCGCTAGTCGTCAACAGCTGTACCTGGGCCTCGTTTCCTGGAAGGTTCAGACTGCAAACCTTTCCTCAACTGTGGGGGTTGTCGTGATAGGGAGCCGCTACAAGCCGCTAGGAGCGGCAGGGGGAACCGGGCCGCGTTCTGCGAGGCCGGTTCTCCTCTGCAACCCCTCGCCCCCGGAACTCCCTCAGCCGAACCGGCCGGAGATATAGTCTTGGGTCCGCTGTTCGCGGGGCTTGAGGAACATCTCTTTGGTCACGTTGTATTCCACAATCTCGCCCTGATAGAAGAAGGCGGTGAAGTCGCTGGCTCTCTGAGCCTGCTGCATGTTGTGGGTGACGATGACGATGGTGAACTGCTGCTTCAGCTCCAGGATCAGGTCTTCGATCTTGGCGGTGGCGACCGGGTCCAGGGCGGAGCAGGGCTCGTCCATCAGGATGATCTCCGGGTCCACGGCGATCGTGCGGGCGATGCAGAGCCGCTGCTGCTGTCCGCCGCTCAGGCCGAGAGCGCTCTGGTGCAGCTTGTCCTTCACCTCGTCCCACAGGTAGGCCTTGACCAGACACTTTTCGACGACCGCATCCAGCTCCGAGCGGCCGCGAAGTCCATGAATCCTCGGGCCATAGGCGATGTTGTCGTAGATCGACATCGGGAAGGGATTCGGCTTTTGGAAGACCATTCCGACGTGCTTGCGAAGGGCGACCGGATCGACCTCCTTCGCATAGATGTCGGTTCCGCCGACCAGGATCGTGCCTTCCATCCGGGCCCCGTCGATCAGGTCGTTCATCCGGTTCAGGCAGCGGAGAAACGTGGACTTTCCGCATCCGGAGGGGCCGATCAGAGCCGTCACCTGGTTGGGGATGCACTCCAGGTCGATCTTCTTGAGGGCCTGGAAGGTTCCGTAGAAGAAGTCGACCTTCCGGGCTTCGATGCGCCGGGCATTCAGGGCTTCAGGCGTGGAGTCCAGCACGGCGGTTGACACGCCCTGCATTGTAGCCCTGTTGCATGGCCGCTTCAGGGGGACTGATTGCGTCCGAGGGCCCGTTGGCGCAGGGCATGATCGACCAGGACCAGGGCGGCCATCGCCTCGACCATCGGCACGGCCCGGGGCAGGACGCAGGGGTCATGCCTCCCTCGGCCGCGGAGGGTGGTGTTCTCGAACTCGGTGGTCACGGTGTCCTGCTCGGGGATGATCGTGGCGACGGGCTTGAACCCGGTTCGGAACCAGACGGGCATGCCGTTGGAGATGCCCCCCTGGATTCCCCCGCTGTGGTTCGTGGTGGTGATCGCCCCGCCTCGGCCATCGGATCGGTAGGGGTCGTTGTGCTCGCTGCCTCGCATGAAGGTTCCGGCGATCCCGCT
>JAKRSE010000058.1 GCA_022402505.1 Fimbriimonadaceae bacterium
ATCTTCTGCGGCTACTGCCAGGAGGCCTGCCCGACCGGCGCCATCGTGCTTCGGAAGGATTTCGAACTGGCGAACTACGAGCGAGAGGACTTTCTCTTCACCAAGGAGATGCTCCTGGAACCGGTGCGGAAATGATCCTGCCTCCGGCCTCCACGCACTGAATCTTCGGTACCGCTCGACATGGGGTCAGACTCTCAGCGTCCTTCTTCACCCTATCGCCGTCCCACCCGGGCCGACGTTGCCAAGGAGGCAGGGGTCGCCGGCTCCACGGTCTCCCTGATCCTGACCGGACGGGGTGACGACCTTTCGATTCCTCAGTCCACTCAGCAGCGGGTCCGAGATGCGGCCCTGCGGCTCGGCTACGTTCCGAACAAGCTCATCGGTGCGGTTCGGCGGGGTCGAACCAACCTCATCGGCGTCTACCTGCGGTGGGAGCAGTGGTCGGTGCCCTTCGGCTACTGGGTCGAGACCATGATGGAGCTGCAGCGGGCGGTCTCGGATTCCGACCTCCAACTCCTGATCCACAACGCCACCAAGGAGCTCACCTCGGAAGAGGCCTATGCCCGTCAGGCCGGCGGCATCGTGGACGGGGTTCTCGTCCTGAATTCGGCCAAGGATGCCATCGCCGACCGGCTCGCCGATTCCGGTCTGCCGGCGGTCGAAGTCGGGGACACCTTCAGCCGCCTTCCGTTCGTCGGCGTGGATGGTGCACTCGGAGTCCGGCTTGCCGTGGATCACGTCTGGGATCGGGGTCGTCGCCGCCCGATCTTTGTCGGCCACGCCAGCCAGTACCACGAAGACCAGCTCTCCCGATCTCAGGCATTCGTCGAATCCATGAATGCGTTGGACGCCTCGATCGAATGGGCCGAGCGTTGCCTCTCGATTGAGAATGACGATGATCCCACGCCGGCGGTCTTGGCGGCCTTTCCCGAGTGCGATGCCGTGGTCTGCAGCAGCGACGACCTGGCGTTCCGTCTGTACTGGGGACTTCAGGGCGCCGGTCGGAGGGTGCCGGACGATGTTTCGATCATCGCCTTCGACGCGCTCAGGCCCATCGGCGGCCGGCCGATCTTGACCTCGATTGCGACTCCCAGGGCCGAGATGGCCCGCCTCGCTCTGGAGAAGCTGCAGAAGGTGATCTCCGGCGAACCCTTCGAGCACGGCACCGTTTTGAAGCCGACGCTCCGCCTGGGCGAAACCGGCTGAACCGCCTGCGGCGTCTTCAGGCCGGAGGCCAGGTGCGGTTGAGCAGTGCGTGTCGCCAGCCTCGGATGCTCACGATGCACTCCAGGGCGTGGGTGGCGAAGAGGAACCGCTCGAGGATGAGCGACCCGCCGTGGATCGTGAATTCGCGGCCCTTCGCCAAGCCGGGGACGGCGGCCCGCTCGGCGTCCGTCATGGCGGCGAGCCAGCCGGCGGCCCGTCCGATCTCCTCGTAGTCCAGCCTCGAGCCGTGGACTTCGTTCGGTCGCCAGTCGGTCCAGCCTTCCCGGATGCTGACCAGGTTCGTGCCCGTCGCTCCCAGGGCGACCACGGTGCCGCAGGAGTGGGGAAGGTATTCGAGCCCGATGATCTCGTCCACCGACCCGGAGGCCCGGAGCAGGTCGGGCCCGGAAACGCGCTCTTCCGGCCAGAACGACTCCCGAAGCCCCAGTGCGCCCACCGGACGGCTGACCTTCAGATCGGCCTTCCATCCGTCGCCTGATCGCACGGCGGTCATCAGCTCGGTGGAGTGTCCCCCGGGATCGATGATGGTCAGAACGTCGCCGATGGCAAGGTCGGGATCGTTGGCCACGGCCAGGAATCCGTGTTCAGCCTCGTCTTCCCCGGAGAGGACCTGGACCGGAGTCGCCTGGGCCGAACAGCGGTCCAGAAAGTCTCCGGTGTTCCGGGCGATCCGGGCGGCCATGGTCGCGGCGGCCAGAACCTCGTCGGCGCCGGACTCCTTCGCCTCTTGGAAGGCCAGAGCCAGAGCGCCGAGCGTGTCCGTCATGCCGTCTTCGCTGAGCAGTCCGCTGACCTTGGTCCCACGGCCGAGCCCTGTGACCCGAGACGTCTCGCGGACGATCTCCCAACGCCCGTCCCGAGCTTCACCGACCGCCAGCAGAACGGAGTTGGAGCCGACATCGATGACCGCCTTTCTCATGGGGAGGCGTCGAGTTTACCGGCGGTGGTAACTTGGGCCATGGCTCGCCTGATCGGCCTGGACATCGGCACATCTTCCGCAAAGGCGATCGCCCTCGACGAGACCGGCCGGATTCTCGGATCGGCGACTCGCGACTACCCGCTTCACCTGCCCGAGCCGGGCTGGGCGGAGCAGGATCCTGAGGACTGGTGGGCGGCGGCCCAGGGCTGCCTGGAGGAACTGGGGGCGGATCGTTCGGACGCCATCGGCCTGACCGGGCAGATGCACGGTTCGGTCTTCTTGGACTCGGAAGGGAGGAGCATCCGGCCCGCCCTCGTCTGGTGCGACCAGCGGACCGTGGCCGAATGTGCGGAGATCGAATCGAAGGTCGGCTCGGCCCGGATCCGAGAGATCACCGGAAATCCTCCCCTCAGCGGCTTCCAGCTCCCCAAGATCCTCTGGCTGAAGAACCACGAACCCGAGGCCTTCTCGCGGGTGCGGCAGGTCCTGCTTCCCAAGGACTTCATCCGGCTGCGTCTGACCGGGGTCTCCGCGACCGAACCCAGCGATGCAGGCGGAACGGGCGCCCTGGAACTCGCCTCCAAGACCTGGTCGGAGGAGGTTCTGCAGGCCGTGGGGATCCCGGCCGGCTTCTTCCCGGAGGTTCATCCGTCCGACTTCGCCTCGGGTCGATGGAACGGGATTCCGGTGGCGGGAGGCGGCGGCGATCAGGCCGCGGCGGCGGTCGGCACGGGTGCGGTCGTTCCCGGCGTCGTGAGCATCAGCCTGGGGACCAGCGGCGTCGTCTTCGAGGCGGCGTCAGGGTGTCCGGCTGATCATGTCGATTCCATCCACGACTTTCCGCATACGATGGGCGGGTGGCACCGGATGGGGGTCATGCTCTCCTGCGGCGGCTCGATTCGGTGGGTCCGCGACCTTCTCTATTCTGCCGACGGCTACGACGCGATGAACCGCGAGGCGGAATCGGCGGGCTGGGGTGCGGACGGGGCCGTCTTCCTGCCGCACCTTCAAGGCGAGCGCTGCCCCTTCGTCGATCCTCATGCGCGGGGCGGCTGGTCCGGCGTCAGCCTGAGCCACAGCCGAGGAACCCTGGCTCGGGCCGCCTTCGAAGGGGTCTGCCTGAATCTCCGCGCGGCATGCGAACTGATGGGCGGCGGCCTGCCGGATCGGGTCCGGGCGAATGGCGGCGGCGTGAAGAGCCGGCTCTGGGTGCGCCTCTTGGCGGAGGCTCTGGAGTGCCCGGTTCAGCTGCTGGAATCGGACGAAGGGCCGGCCCTGGGGGCGGCGATCCTCGGGGGACTTTCGGCCGGGGTCTGGAACGGCATGTCCGAGGCCGTTTCGGCGGCGGTTCGGGTTCGAGCAGAGGTCGTCCCTGCCGAAAGACCCCCCGTG
>JAKRSE010000059.1 GCA_022402505.1 Fimbriimonadaceae bacterium
ACACCTTCACTTCGCAGATGGTCCAGGGCAACAGCCAGATCTTCCAGTCGGTGGCGGCCCAGGTTCCGACGGCCCGCGAGGCTCCCCGTCCCGAGGCTCCTCCGGAAGAGAGGGCCCCTCGGGTGGTGCCTGCCGCCTACATCGGACCGGCCGACTTCATCTTCAGCATGGCCTTCTTCGCCTGCCTGTTCCGGTTACGGATGAAGGTCCGGGAGACGGTGCGCTGGCTGATCCCGGTGCTGGTCTTCTACCTGGGGCTCGTCTTCTTCACGCCGTTCGGGATGCTGCCCGCCCTGGTGCCGATCGGCCTGACGGTGCTCATCGTGAACGCCCGAGAGTTCACGATGACGCGGGACGAGAAGCTCGGGGTCTGGATCGTCTCGGTTGTCTCGGTGGCTCTGGCGGTTCTCGGAGTGTGGCAGCGGGTCAACTACGTCCCGCCAAAACCGCCCGCTGAACCTTCGATTCAGGCTCCCGGCCCAGAAGGTCCAGCACCGGAAGCGTCGCCCGAGCCAGCAGCTCCAGGTCCACTCCCGTCCTGAATCCCTCCCGTTCCAGAAGATAGACCAGGTCCTCGGTAGCCAGGTTTCCGCCGGCTCCGGGAGCGAAAGGACAGCCTCCGAGACCCCCGGCGGCCGAGTCGAACGATCGGTAGCCGAGTTCCAGGCAGGTCCAGACGTTCGCCACGGCCGTTCCCCGGGTGTCGTGGAAATGCCAGGCCAACTTCTCCTTCGGGATGTCGGAAGCGGCGGCGGCCAGTCGCTTCACCTCGCTGGGACCCGCCGTGCCGATAGTGTCCGCCAGGACCACCTCATCGACCCCGAGCTCCAGCAGTTCGTGAGCCACGGCGACGGCGGCTTCGGGATCGACTCGGCCGACGAAGGGACATTCGAAGGCGGTGCTGACGATCCCCCTCAAGCGGCCCTCCGGCACGCGGCTCCGAAAGAGGCCGGCGGCTTCGGCGAAGACCTCAAGCGATTCGGCGATGCTCATGCGGATGTTGGCCTGGACGAAGTCTTCCGATGCGGCGGTGAAGAGGGCGGCGTTCCGACAGCCGCTCGCCAGCGCCCGCTCCATCCCCTTGACGTTGGGCACGAGCGCCCAGCCGGTCAGGCCGGTCGGCAGTCCCGCGGCCACCTCATCGGTGCCGGCCATCTGGGGGACCGCCTTGGGCGAGACAAAGCTGCCGAATTCCTGCTCGGCCAGACCCGCTTCGGCCAGGGCGAAGATCAAGTCCAGCCGGGCCGAGAGGCTGATCGTCTCCCGCTCGTTCTGCAGGCCGTCTCGAGGTCCCACCTCGATGATGCGCACCATGCGCCGCAGTTTGGCCCATTCGCGGGTGACTCGGCCGGGGTTCGGCCGTCTATCTTCGTGAAGATCATGCGACGATCCCGATTCGCCCTTCCCCTCTGGCTGATGCTGGCGGCCCTCCTGGTCCTGGCCTCGGTTGGGATCGCCCGGAGCCAGGCTCAGGTTCAGGCTCGGCCGGGCGAAACCCTGCTGGTCCTGGCGGTCCAGGACAAGGGGTCGGTGGTGATCCGCCTGGAGACGGCCAAAGCGCCCAAGACCTCGGCCCGGATCATCAGCCTGGACGAATCCGGCTTCTACAACGGGCTCGCCTTCCACCGAGTCGCCCGCCGTCCGCGTCCCTTCCTGGTGCAGTTCGGCGATGAATCGACCCGACAGGGCGCGGCTTCGGTGGCCAAGCCTTCCAGCACGATCGCCTACGAAGACTCCGGACTTCCCAACGAAGAGGGCACGGTGGGCCTGAGCGCTCCCGAAGGCAACCGCGACGGCGGCGACGTTCAGTTCCACATCAACCTGGACAACAACCGGTTCCTGGACGGCAGCTACACGGTCTTCGGCCGGGTGACCCAGGGCATGGACCTGGTGAAGGGACTGCAGGTGGGCGACCGGGTCGTCCGGGCCTCCATCGTTCGCGGCTGAAGGTTCTCGCCTTCTCCCGGCAGTCCGGTCGGTGAATCGGGCACAATCCCTCCACTCGCATGGGATCGGAGGAGAGAAAGGGGCTGGGCCGGCTTTTGGGCAGACGGGTGCTGTTCGGCCTGCTCAGCCTTCTCTTTCTGACCCTCGCGACGTTTCTCCTCGATGAGATCGCTCCCGGCGACGCGGCGAACATCCGCGCCGGGGAGAAGGCGAACGCCGAGCAGGTCGCCCGGGTCCGCAGCGAGATGGGGCTGGATCGTCCCTGGCCGATCCGGTACGTCGAGTATCTGGGCGGTCTGGTTCGCGGCGACATGGGTCGGAGCTACTTCGGAGCCCAGGAGCCCGTCACCGAGATCATCGGCCAAGCCCTGCCTCTGACCCTGCTGCTCGCCATTCCGGCGATTCTGACGGCGGCTCTGCTGGGGATTGTCCTGGGGACTCTGGCCGCCGTGAACCAGAACCGTTGGCCCGACCAGGCGATCCTCGGCTTCTCGACTCTGGGCGTCACGGTTCCGAACTTCGTGCTCGCCCCGATCCTGGTCTACATCTTTGCCGTGCAGATGGACCGGCTGCCGACCGGCTGGGAGACGACGCTGCGCGCTCCGGTCATCTACTACCTGATCCTCCCGGTGCTGGTGCTCTCCGCCCGCCCGGCGGCGACGCTGACCCGACTCACCCGCGCGAGCATGGTGGACACCCTGGGGCAGGAGTTCATCAAGCTGGCCCGGGCCAAGGGGGTTCCACCGGGCCGCCTCGTGATCCGCCACGCCCTGCGCAACGCGATTCTCCCGGTTGTGACGGCGACGGGCACGAGCTTCGGTTTCCTCCTGACGGGCAGCTTCATCATCGAGACGATCTTCACGATGCCGGGGATGGGCTTCAAGGCGATCAATGCGATTCAGAATGCCGACACCCCCGTGATCCTGGGCTGCGTCCTGGTGACCGGCGGCCTCTTCATCCTCGCGAATCTGCTGGTCGACCTGGTTCAGCCCCTGCTCGACCCCCGCATCCGGGAGGCCGGAGAATGAAGCGGCTCGGCCCGGCCTTCTGGATCAGCGGCGGCTTCCTGGTCCTGCTCGCGGGCTTCGCGATCGTGGGGCCGTTTCTGCTGCCGGACCCGACGGTCAGCGTGGGGCGTCCGTTCAGCCCTCCGGGCGGGGCCTTCCTCTTGGGTACGGATGAACAGGGCCGCGACATCCTCTCGAGGCTGGCGAGCGGCGCTCGGGTGAGCCTCTACGTGGGGTTTGTGGTCCAGCTCCTCGCCCTGCTCATCGGGGTGATCGTGGGGACCATCGGGGAGCTCGGCCCCAAGTGGATCGCCTCGCCGCTGATGCGCTTCACGGATGCCATGTTCTCCTTTCCAGACCTGCTTCTGGCGATCCTGATCGTCGGCCTCTTCGGCAGCGGCGTGACTCCGGTCATCATCGCCCTGGCGGTGACCGCCTGGCCCTCGGTGGCCCGGCTGGTGAAGGTCCAGGTGGCGGCCCTCAAGGAGCGGGAGTACGTCCTGGCTGCCAGAGCGATGGGGGCCAAACCCCTCCATCTCGTGATCCGGCACATCCTTCCCCACCTCTGG
>JAKRSE010000060.1 GCA_022402505.1 Fimbriimonadaceae bacterium
GAGCCGGTGGGAGCGGCGGCCGGAGACGGTCCGCCTCCGCCGCCTCCGCCTCCCGGCGATCCGGTCCCGCCGAAGCGGCCGAGCATCGATCAGCTGATCGGCCAGATCGAAGGGATCGCCAAAGACGTGGCGGGCAAGGTGGATTGGCAGGGCATCGCGGGTCAGGTCCGCGAAGGGGTCGGCAAGGGAGTCGAAGCGGTCCGCAAGGCGGCCGAAGAGGCGAAGCTGGCCGAGAACCTGGGCCGATTCTTCGGCAACCGGGAGACCAAGACCGTCGAGCTGCCGCTCCAGGTGCCGGAAGGAAAGACCCTCCGGATCGAAGCGTCGGTGGCGGATCTCACTCTGCACGGAGGCCGAGAGGTGGGCTCGTTCACCAGCACGGCCGGGTTCCGAGGTGCGAACGTGGAGGAGGCCAAGCGTCGCGCCGCCCTCTACTCCCCGGTCATCGAGGAGACGTCCGACGCCATCATCGTCCGCCTGCAGGATTCGCCGGAATCGGCCGTGGATGCGGTCTTCCACCTCCCCGACGGTCTGGCGATCGAGGTCCACAACACCAGCGGCCGGCTGAAGCTGAGACAGCTGAATGCCCGCCTGAAGGCCTCCGGCGCAACCGCTTATCTGGATGCCAAAGACGTGAAGGGCGACCTGGACGTGGAGTTCCACAGCGGCGAATGCACGATCCAGGAGGCCGAGCTCGGACGCCTGCGCCTGGAGACCAAGTCGGCGGATGTGACGCTCGTCAGGGTTCGGGCTGAGGCGACGATTCGCAGCTCTAGCGGCGACATCTCCGGCTCGGACTGCACCTTCGCCTCCGGCCGATTCGAGACGGCTTCCGGGGACGTGGCTCTCGTCCTGGCGGCCTTCCCGTCCGGCGACCTGACGGCCTCGGTTGTCTCGGGAGACGCTTCGATCTCGGTCCCGGCCGGCGGAAACGCCCAGGTCGAACTCTCCACCCTTCAGGGCGAGGCTCACTGCAGCTTCGAGCTGGAAGACAAGGTGGAGGGGCAGGGTCGGCTCTCCGGTCGGCTGGGCTCCGGAGGGAGCAGGCTTCAGATCAGCACGGTCTCCGGAAGCGTGCGGCTGGACCAGGCCGACGCTGCCGCCCACTGAACTCAGACCGGACAAGGAAAAGAGCCCTGGCAGCAGAGATGCTCCGGGGCTCTTTTCTGTCTGGACCCTGGGGGATCAGTGCTTCGGTGGGCAGGCGACCGTGATGGTTCGGATCGGCCGGCGGGAATCGGGCAGCGACCGTCCCCGGTTTCGGAAGTCGTTGCAGTAGGCCGAGCGGATCGAGTTGTTGTCCCGAGTCGTGATCGCCTTGTCGCGGTCCGTGGGGGCTCGCCAGTACATCAGGTCCGCCTCGTCCGTGCTGTGGCCGCTGATGAAGAGGGCGTGTCCGAGTTCGTGGCTGATCGTGCTCATGAGGCCGTCGCGGACCTGAGCTTCGGTCATCCCCGGCCAGTGATTGATCGTCACCGACGCGGAAACGATCTCGCCCGTGTCGACAAAAAAGCTGAGCGTCGTGCTGCCGAGAGTGCCGCCTGCTCCTGGCTCCGAGGCGACCTGGTTGAACCGGACGACCAGCTCGGCCTGTGATTCCGACGCGACGGCCTGCCAATCGACTCCGCCGTCGGTGGCCGTCTGCCATCGGTTCATGGAGGCGGTGGTGAGTGAGGTGCCGAAGACGGTGCCCGAGCCGAAGTTCCATTCCGGCGCGTTCTGGATGACGTAGCGGATGGGGAAGCCAGGCCAGAACAGGACCCGATTCGGATCACCGTCGGCCGGGTCGTTCTCCGACAGGTAGTTGGGAGTCAGGAAGTCGTTGCCGCAGGCCCGCCCGGCTCCCCCGCCGGCGCCGCCCCCGCAGGCGATCAGGGCCACCGTACCGGTGCAGAGACAGAACCAGGCCCAGCCCTTTCGTGTCATGACCGTTCCATTGTGACCCAAGGACGCCGTCCTAGTCGTCTCCGACGTATTCGCCGGGCGGCACCGGGGGCAGGTTGGAGCTTCGACCGAGGATCATGTCGATCTGGGTGATGTCGATCAGGACCTGGCGAGGGCGCGGGCCTTCCCGGGGACCGACGACGCCCCGTTCCTCCATCATGTCCAGAAGCCGCGAGGCCCTCTGGAACCCGATGCTGAACCGTCGCTGAATCATGCTGGTGCTCGCCTCGCCGCGTTCGACGACCCAGTTGACGACCTCTTCCCATAAGGGATCGGAGGCCGCCTGTTCCCGGAATTCGCCCTCCTTCTCCTCGATGGCTGCCTGGATGGGATTGAGGGTGTAGAGAGGCTTCTCCTGCATCTTCCAATGCCGGCAGACGTCTTCGATCTCCTGCTCGCTGACGTAGCAGCCCTGGATTCGGGTCATGCGGCCGCCGTCCACGGGTCGAAAGAGCATGTCGCCTCGGCCCATCAGCCGCTCGGCTCCTCCCGAGTCGAGGATCGTCCGGCTGTCCACCTGCGATCCGACCGAAAAGGCGATTCGGCTCGGGATGTTCGCCTTCATCAGGCCGGTGATGACATCGACGCTGGGCCGCTGGGTGGCGAGGATCATATGAATGCCGACGGCGCGGGCCTTCTGTCCGATCCGGATGATCGGAGCTTCGACCTCGGCACGAGCCTGCATCATCAGGTCGGCCAGCTCGTCCACGATGACGACGATGTAGGGAAGCCGCTCCTCACGATCGACCTTCTTGTTCCAGCCGTCAATGTTCCGGACGCCCCTCTCTTCGATCTGTTCGTAGCGTCGCTCCATCTCCCGGACGATGGCCCGGAGCACCCCCGGCGCCTCGGAGGTGTCCTTGACCACCGGATACATGAGGTGCGGGATGCCGTCGAACAGGCTCAGTTCGACCCGCTTGGGATCGATCATGACCATCCGCACCTCCTTCGGCGTGTGGCGGAGGATGAGGCTCATGATGATTGCGGCCAAGCCGATCGACTTGCCGCTGTTGGTCGCACCGCCGATGAGCAGGTGAGGCATCTTGGTCAGGTCGCCGTACTCCGCCTCGCCGGCCACGTCCTTGCCCAGAGCCATGATCAGCCCTTCGTTCTGGTGGAACTCCAGGCTGTCGCACATCTCGCGGAGCGTGACTGCGGTGCGGTTGGGATTGGGGACTTCAACGCCGATCGCCGCCTTGCCGGGGATGGGAGCCTCGACCCGGACGTGATGGGCGCTGAGGCTCATCGCGATGTTGTCGGCCAGCTGCGTGATCTTGTTGACACGGATGCCCGGGCCGAGCTGGATTTCGAACCGGGTGAGGGAAGGGCCGGTGGCGACCTCCACCACGTTCGCTTCGACCCCGAACTGTTCCAGGGTCGTCTCCAGGATCTCGATGTTCTTCTGGATTTCGGCCTGGTTCCGTCGGGGCTTGGCCGCCGGAGCGGTCAGGAGGCTGAGCGGAGGGAGGGTGTAGGGGCCGGCAGGCCGGAGCTCGGGGAGGGCGGGCTCGGAGAGCTCCTTCTCGACGATTCGACTCTGCTTTCGGGCGGGGGCGGGCTCAGGGGTGGG
>JAKRSE010000061.1 GCA_022402505.1 Fimbriimonadaceae bacterium
GGTCGTCCGGGCGGGAGGCTGACCCGTTCGATGGCTCGGACCAAGCTGATCGCCGGCAACTGGAAGATGAACCTGAGCTCCACCGAAGGGGCCGCTCTGGTTCAGTCGGTCGTGGAGCACGTGGAAGCGCGGCCGGATGTGGACGTTCTGATCTGTCCGCCCTTCCTCTCCATCCCTCGCATCCGCGAGATCACCCGCGTCTCGTCGATGCTCCTGGGCGCCCAGAACTGCTTCTGGGAAGACAAGGGGGCCTTCACCGGGTTGATCAGCCCGAAGATGCTGAGCGAGTTCTGCGTGGACTACTGCATCGTCGGCCACTCGGAGACCCGAGGCCGGTTCGGCAAGCTGGACATCCCCGAATCCACCGTCGGCCTCTTCGCCGAATCCGATGAGACGGTCAACCTGAAGATCAAGGCGTTGCTCTACCACGGAATCACCCCGATCCTCTGCGTCGGCGAGACGAAGGCCGAGCGGGACGCCGGACGGACGGACGAGGTGATCCAGGCTCAGCTGGCCGGAGGCCTCGCCGGGGTCGATCCCGCCGAGATGTACCAGTTCGTGATCGCCTATGAGCCCGTGTGGGCGATCGGCACCGGGGATGTCTGCGACACGCCGGAGGCCAACCGCATCTGCGCGATGATCCGAACCTGGCTGGTCGAGCACAAGGACGAGGACGCGGCCGAAAATGTCCGGATCCTCTACGGCGGCAGCGTGAACGCCAAGAATGCGGGCGAGCTCTTCTCCCAGCCGGCGATCGACGGGGGCCTGGTCGGCGGCGCGAGCCTGAAGTCCGACGACTTCAGCGAGATCGTCCGGCAGGCCTGACCTCAAGATGTCCGTACCCGCCGCCAAGAAGGTCAGCGACACCCACGTCCGCATGGCCCAGCTGATGACCCCCAACGATGCAAACGTGCTGGGCAAGGTCTTCGGCGGATCGATCCTGAGCCTGATCGACCTCACCGCCAGTGCGACCGCCAGCCGATTCTCAGGCCATGTCTGCGTGACGGCGAGCTTCGACCGGGTCGATTTCCACAGCGCGATCGAGATCGGTGAGATGGTCGAATTGGAGGGGTTCGTCAGCTTCGTCGGGCGGACCTCCGTCGAGGTGACCATCGACGTCTTCGCGACCCGGCTGATCACCGACGAACGCCGCCATTCGAACACGGCGCGGGTGACGATGGTCGCTCTGGCGGACGGGCGGCCGACCGAAGTCCCGAGGCTGATCTGCGAGACCCGGGCGGACAAGGAGCGGTTTCTGCTCGGACGGCTTCGCCGGGAGATTCGAAGCCGGCGGGTCGCCGAACTCGCCGAAATCCAGGCTCGATTGGGCGCCGCCTCCGAGGCCGAGCTGGACGGCTGGATGGCCTCGCAGGCCGGCTGGCAGGAACTTCTTCGCTGAAGCCGCAACGTCTGCGCCCCGAACATCATAAGGAGAAGGGCAGGTCATGAGCGACGTCACCTACCGACCGCCGGACATCCTCCACTGGCTGGAGCAGGGCGGGCGCACCGGCCGAAGCGACAGCTTTCGCAAGGCAAAGGAGGCAGCCAAATCGGCGGGGGAAGGCGGCTTCGGGACCTCGTTTCGCAAGGCGGCCGAGGCGGCGAAGGATCTCGGCAAAGCCGCCATGGCCGACCGGGCCGGGCGAAAGTACGACGACTTCCTCTACCTTCTGGCCGATGAAGAGCTGCGGATCGTCAAGGACGGCGAAGCGACCATCCTCCCCTACCGCGCCATCCGGGAGATCAAGGAGGGCAAGGACGACCGATGGGAGATCCATGCGGGAACGGTCCAAGCTTCGATCCGACCCGCCGCGCACCTGGTGGTCGGTTCGGTGAAGGTGCCGATCGGCTGGCTGCGAAACGGCATCGAAGTTCCCTTCCGTCTCCTCATCGAAGAGCTTGCCGCCCGATGCGGGGTAGAAATCACGGGAAGATGATCGAAGACCCTTGGCTCTGGCCCCGGCCGCATGGCTGGGAGGCCGGAGTCCTGCGCGCCCTGGACGAAGACCTCGGGACGGGCGACGTTTCGGCCGGCCTGCTGGACCCCGACGCGGTCGCCGACTGGTACATCGAGGCGCAGGCAGAAGGGGTCTTCTGCGGAATCGGAGTCGCCGCCTGGCTTCTCGGACCGGAAACCTGCCCCGGGTCTACCCTGGAAGTCCACGCCCGCGACGGCGACCCCTGCCGACCGGGGACCCTGGCCCGCTCCGGCAGGTCGCCCGCCGGCCACCTCCTCAGCCGCGAGCGGCTGGCCCTGAACCACCTGATGCTCCTCGGTGGAACGGCCACCCTTACCTCCCGTTTCGTGGCGGCCGTCGCCGGAACCAAGGCCCGGATCATCGACACCCGCAAGACGATTCCCAACCTGAGGACTCTGCAGAAGTACGCCGTGAGGTGCGGGGGAGGCTTCAATCATCGGATGGGCCTCTACGATGCCGTGATGATCAAGGACAACCACATCCGAGTCGCCGGCGGAATCGGTCCCGCCGTCCGCCGGGCACGCAGGGACCTTGGTCACATGGTCAAGATCGAAGTGGAATGCGAAAGTCCCAGCCAGGCGGCCGAAGCCCGGGACGAAGGGGCCGATGTGGTCCTGCTTGACAACATGACCCTGCAACAACTCAGCGAGAGCGTCCATCTTGTCTCTGGGTCGGCCGTCACAGAGGCATCAGGGGGGATCTCTCTGGAGACGGTCAGGGCCATCGCAGAAACGGGAGTCGACTGCATTTCGGTCGGTGCGCTGACGCACTCCGCTCCCGCGCTGGCCCTGCACCTGGAGATTCGTTGAACCCCAAATCCTGCATAGAATTCGTTGACGAGGCCGTTTCCACTCA
This sequence comes from Fimbriimonadaceae bacterium, assembly GCA_022402505.1. Taxonomy (GTDB): domain Bacteria; phylum Armatimonadota; class Fimbriimonadia; order Fimbriimonadales; family Fimbriimonadaceae; genus JAKRSE01. The sequence goes on from JAKRSE010000061.1 coordinate 2,835, forward strand.
GGACCTCGTCAAGGCCCGCCTCCACTCCGGAGCTTCGGGCCCGATCATCATCGCCACCGCCAACCAGACCGGCGGCCGGGGGCGACTCGGGAGGACCTGGGTCGGTCGTCCGGGAGAATCGCTCGCCGTGTCGATCGTGCTGCCCCGCTGGTGCCGGCTCCGCCGTCCATGGCTCATCGGGATGTCGGCCGCAGTGGCCTGCGCTTCCGCCTTCGATGCCCGGGTCCAGTGGCCGAACGACGTGGTGATCGACGGGCGAAAGGTGGCGGGCGTCCTGGTCGAGCTGGTGACGGATCACCTCGGTACCGGCTGTCCGGTGGTGGGAATCGGGCTCAACCTCGGCCAGACGGAGTTCCCGGCTGAGATCGCCCATCGAGCTACGAGTCTGAAGCTGGCCCGGGGAAGGAGCTGGACCCCCGAGGAGGCTCTCGACCAGATGCTGGATCGGCTCTTGAGCCTGGAGCACGTGGAGACCTGGGAGGACCTCCGGGATGCATGGTCGGTCTTTGACTCCACTCGCGGCAAGCGCTACCGGTTGACGGGAGGCGAAGAGGCGGAAGCCTTGGGGATCGGGGCGGACGGCACCCTGCTCTGCTCCGTGGACGGGGAAACCCGGACGGTGCTCGCGGCTGAAA
>JAKRSE010000007.1 GCA_022402505.1 Fimbriimonadaceae bacterium
ATGGTTCGCAGCCTAGGGACCGAATTCAGCGGGAACGAAACTCCAGGAGCGGCTTGCCGGCGCGGAGCAGCTGGAGCCGTCCACCCGCCTCGCGCCAATGGGTCACCTGCAGCAGGAGGTCCAGATACCGCCGCTCCACGATCATGTTCGGCTCCGGGCCGGCCATCATCGTCATCGGTCCCGGATCGATCTCCAGCCGGTCCCCTTCCAGCCGAAACTCCCCGCCGAATCCGTTCACCGAGGTGTTGCCCTGAATCTGGCCGTTCCTCGCATCGAAGCCGAGCCGGGCCGAGCCCTGTTCCAGCCTGACCGGCTCTCCCTGCATCGCCGCAAGGGTCCAGGTGCGGCCGAGAAAGGCGGGCCGAGGCGCGCCCATCGTCAGCACCAGATCGACCGCCCGACCGGCCCGGATCGCCGCCGGACGGGCCAGATGGAAGCGGGTCTCGCCGGACACTTCGATCCGGGCCGTCACCTGGAGCGAACCCTGGGCCAGGTCTCTGGGGACGGAGAGCCGAAAGGCGTGGGGAACCTGTCTGCCCCCCGTGGTCCGGCTGTATTCCGCCACGACCTCCGGCCCGGTGCGGGTCGGCCGGATCAACTGGACCACGACCCGCGCCGGACCGACCAGAGCGATCCGCTCGCGATGGGTGACGGTCCCGGAGAATTCGACGAAGGCGGCCGGCTGCATCAGAACGGCCATGCCGCAGAGCGCGGTGAGTGTCATGCCAACCCAGACGCCGGGCTCCCCGCCGCGTTTCTCCAGGCCCCGGGTCGGCTATGATGCTTTCGGGTGTCGATGGATGCTTCTCGGCCTGCTCTCCCTGGCGGCAGTTCCCGGATTCGGACCGGAGCGGACCATCCCTGACCGGATGTTCGGCCTGAACAGCGACGACTCCCTCCACTTTGAAAGAAGACGGGAGCCGGGCCGGATTCAGGCGGCCGTCGATGCCGCCGCCGCCGTCCACCGCTACCCCGGTGGGACTCTGGCGAACTACTGGGACGTTCGAAACAGCCGCCTGTTTCGCGATTCGGATCGGCTGAACCCGCAAGACGGCGATCCGCGGGAATGGACCCGAACGAAGTTCACGATCGGATGGGTGCACCAATCCTACGGCTGGCTGAATCCACATCCAATCTCGGAGAACGCGGCCTGGATGCGCCGCCAGCCCGGAGCCGTGCCGGCGACGATCCTGGTCGCCAACATGATCACGCCCGGGATCGACTGGCTGGAGGCCCGCGATGGCCGGCCGCTGGACCGCAGGCCTCGTTCCACCGATCATGACCGTCTGCATGACCTCCGAATCGCACGTGGCCTTGAACTGATCGCACAGGCCCGCTCGGCGGGAATCCGGCTGCGGGGAATGGAGCTGGGCAACGAGTTCTACTTCGGAGCCTCAATGGTCTCGGATGACGCGCCGGCCGTCGTCGAACCCTATTCGGCCGGGGCTTGGGATTCTTCGCAGGCGAACGCGCCGGTCGATGTCGGAGCCTTTCCAGACTCCGACCTGACGAGCTATTCCCGGGCCGCGAACCGATGGGCGGCGGCGGTCCGAGCAGGGAACCCCGGCCTCCCCCTGGCCGCCGTCGCCGCATGGGTCGGATCCGATGGGGTGGGGGACCGAACCAAATGGTGGAATCGCGATGCTCTGGCAGGCCTGAGCCCGACGATCGAAGCCCTGACCCTGCATGTCTACGGCGGGCCCCAGGTCGGCAGTCTGACCGGAACCGAGGGGGAGTTCGCCGCGGCGATGGCTTCCTGGCGCGGGCACTGGGAGGCGGGGCTGAAGCGCAGCGGTCTCCCTGCCGGACGACGGCTCTGGATCACCGAGTTCAACGTCGATGATGAGTTCGGCGAAACAGACAGGCTGCCTGAATCGAAGGGGACATGGGGAAATGGCATGGGAAACCTCTGGGCTGCCTTCCATCTGCTTCGGCACGAGCCTCGGGTGGATGTTCTGCTGCTCCACGAGCTGGAACGGGTGATCGCTCCGGGGGATGCCGGCCTGACGGCCCACGGCCTCGCCTGGTCGCTGCTCTGCCGATCTTCGGCCGGGCGAGATCGGGTGAGGATGCTGGGTTCGGACACCGACCCGGTGCAGGCAGCGGAGTTCCGGAGCTCGACCGGGTCGGCCGAGCCGGTGGTCCTGGCGGCGAACTTCGGGGACCACCCTCTCCCGCTGCCACCCCCCCTCGCCGCCCGATCCGGGACCGCCTGGGCGATCGACCGGGGAAGCCTGACCCCTCCCCTGCCCCGACCGATCTCGGCCGGAACTCTGCCCGCAAGGAGCATCTCGGTCCTGCCGGGCGGAGCAGCCCGGACTTCCGGGCTGCATCCGGTGCCGGCCCGGCGTAACAACCCTTACCATGAGCGAAAGAATCACCGTTGAGACGGTCATCGAGGCGTCGCCGGCGGAGGTCTGGCGGGCCTACACCTCGCCGGAGGACATCGTGCAATGGAACGCGGCTTCGGACGACTGGCACACCACCTCGGCCTCGGTGGACCTGCGGCCCGGGGGCGCGTTCTGCTCCCGGATGGAGGCGAAGGACGGCAGCTTCGGCTTCGACTTCGCCGGGACCTACACGGCCGTGGAGGAGCAGAGGCTCATCGAATACACGATGGGCGACCGGGCGGCCCGAGTCGAGTTTGAGGAGACCGGATCGGGAGTCCGGGTCCGCGTCCACTTCGACCCCGACCCCACCCATCCGCACGAGATGCAGCGGGATGGCTGGCAGGCGATCCTCGACCGGTTCGCCCGCCACGTCAGCGGCCGCGAAGGCTGAGTCGGCAGACCAGGGGCCGGTGATCGCTCGGCCAGCCGCCGCCCGGGCGAGGGTCGAGGACTTCGGCCGATTCGATCCGCCACTCGGCTGAAACGAAGACGTGGTCGATCATGTGGTTCGGGGCTTCGGGATCGTAGCCGGTAAAGGTGCCGGGCTCGGGTTCGCCTGGATGCAGCTCCTGCCAGGCGGGACGGAGGCCGGAATCCGCCAGGATCCGCCAGGGCTCCGAACCCGGGCGGCAGTTGAGATCGCCCATGACGACGGCCGGCCCGGTCGCGCCTTGAACCCGCTCGGCGATCAGGGCGGCCCCCTTCTCCCGGGCCTCGTCCGACTCGTGATCCAGGTGGGTGTTCCAGATTTGGAAGCCGCTGCCGCCGCCGATCGGCTCGAAGTCGGCCCAGGTGCAGATGCGCGGAAAGGTCGGGCTCCAGCTCCTGGACCCCGGCTCCTCGGGGGTCTCCGACAGCCAGAAGGTGCCCGCATCCAGGCATGTCAGGCGGGCGTGGTCGAAAAGGATCGGGGAGAATTCCCCGGCATGACGCCCGTCCTCGCGGCCGACTCCGACCATCCCGAACTCCATCGGCCCGGCCAAGAGGTCGTCGATCTGCCGGCGGAAAGGCTCTTGAAGGCCGATCACATCGGGACGAATCTCCGCCAAGGCCGCCAGAATCCGGCCCCGACGACGCTCCCAGGCCAGGTCGCCGTGATCGGCCAGATCCATGCGAACGTTCCAGGTCGCCGCCGTCAAAGAGGTCATCCTGTCAGTCTGAACCGGTGCCGCCCCGGCTCGCGAGATTCCTAAGAAAACGGACGAAACACGGCGGCCGGGAACCTCGTCAAAAACCTGGAATGGCCGCTATGCGGTGTTCGACCTATGAAAAATTGGCTCCTGATCTTCTGCCTGGCTGCGACCGCAGGCGTCCAGGCTCAGCGCGGCGGCATGGATTCCGCCGAGGCGACCTTGACCGCGCGAAAGAGCGTCTCCGGCGCATGGCTGCTCCGCAATGATCCCAACTTCCTGGGCGACGGCCTGACCCGAACCGGCAACCTTCGCCGAGCCCTGGAATCGGCCCTTCCGATCCACCTGCGCCGATTCGTTCCCCAGGCGACGCAGCGGGCGAATCGAGCCCAGCACCCG
>JAKRSE010000062.1 GCA_022402505.1 Fimbriimonadaceae bacterium
TTGAGGCGGCGGTGGGAGGCGGCATCCCGATCGTCCAGCCGCTGAAGCATCAGCTCGCCGGCAACGATGTGCTCTCGATGATGGGAATCCTGAACGGGACGACCAACCACATCCTGACCGAGATGCGCACGAAGGGTCGGAGCTTTGACGAGGCCCTGAAGGAGGCCCAGGAGGCGGGCTATGCCGAGGCCGACCCGACGAACGACGTGGACGGCTTCGACACGATGTACAAGATTTCGATCCTGGCGTCGATCGCGTTCGGGGTCCAGGCGGATCTTGGGGCGGTTCACCGCGAGGGCATCCGGTCGATCTCGGCGCGAGACTTTGAGCTGGCCGAAACCTTTGGCCGGACGATCAAGCTGCTGGGGATCTGCGACGAGGTCGAGGAAGGCCTCGTCCGCATCCGGGTTCACCCGACGATGATTCCGCTGGACCATCCTCTGGCGGCGGTCCAGGGGGTCTACAACGCCCTTTGGCTTCACGGGGACTTTGTGGGAGACGTGATGTTCTCCGGGCGGGGCGCGGGGGCGAGCCCGACGGCTTCGGCGGTGGTCGGCGACCTGATCGACGTCTGCCGGAACATCGTGATCGGGGGCTCTGGCAGTGCGATTCCCTATTCCGAAGGGATGTTGATGGCTTCGATGCACGACCTGGTGACGGCCTGCTACATCCGGCTGATCGTGGAGGACCGGCCGAACACCCTGGGCCGGATCAGCACCGTCTTCGGCGAGGCCGGCGTGAGTCTGGCGGCGATGGAGATGCGGACGCTGGAGGCCGGGCGGGGCGAAATCGCCTTCCTGACCCACCCCTCTCGCGAGGCGGACTTTGCGGCGGCCTTGGCCCGGATTCGGACGGATGAGTCGGTCCGATCCGTGGAGTCCTGGATGCGCTGCGAAGGCTGATGGTCCCGGATCTTTGCCGGGATCGCAACCCCGGGCACGAACCGACGGACGACTGCGTTTGTCTGAAGGTCATGCGGCGACCGGGGTCCGATCAAGCGGCTCTGATATACTCGCCGACTGCAGTTTTGGCATCTGGAGGCTGAGTCCGCGTTGAGTCTGGCAATTGAAACGAAACAACTGGTGAAGACCTATTCCGGCCGCAAAGGCAAGGAAATCACCGTGGTCAACGGCATCGACCTGCAGGTCGAGCCCGGCGAGATCTTCGGGTTTCTCGGTCCCAACGGAGCCGGGAAAACCACGACCATCAAGATCCTGCTGGGGATCATCTACCAGACCTCGGGCGAAGCCAGCGTGCTGGGCCGCGAGGCGGGAGACATCGAGGCCCACAAGGAGCTCAGCTACCTTCCCGAGAAGCCGTATTACTACGAGCACATGACCGGCCTGGAGATCATGCGGTTTTACGCCGACCTCTTCGGGATCAAGGACGAGGAGCTGTGCAAGCGGCTTCTCAACCGGGTCAACCTCTCGACCGACATGAACCGGCCGATCAGCCAGTATTCCAAGGGAATGCAGCAGCGGGTCGGGCTGGCGCAGAGTCTGCTGAACGACCCGAAGCTCCTCTTTTTGGACGAGCCGACGGGCGGCCTGGACCCGATCGCCCACATCGAAATCCGCGACCTGATCCTTCAGTTCCGCGACGAGGGCAAGACGGTCTTCATCTCCAGCCACGAGCTGAGCGATGTCGAGCGGATCTGCGACCGAGTGGCGATCATCAACAAGGGCGAGATCGTGAAGCAGGGCCGACTGGACGACCTGCTCGCGGGCGGCCGAGTGGAGATCACCGCCGGGAGCGTGAAGCAGGAGCTTGCCGACCGATTCCGAACGGGCGACACGGTGGTCAGCATGAAGGACGACCGGGTCATCATCGACATCGACGAAGAGGCGGGGCCGAACGAGGTCATTTCCGCCATCGTCGGTGCGGGCGGCGTCATCAACAGCGTCATTCCGCGGCGCATCCGACTGGAGGATCTCTTCCTTGAGTCGGTCGCCATGGACAACCAGGCCAAGGGCCGGGTCATGGGCCGCATGACCGAAAAGAAAGCTCCCGCCGAGGAGACGGCCTCGAACTGAGACGGAACTTCACACATGAGAGTCATCCTTTCCATTGCGAAGACGACGCTCGGCGAGGCCATTCGCCGGCGCGTCCTGCTCATCATCTTTCTGGTCGGCCTGTTCCTGATCGCGGTGGCCCCCGGCCTCAGCGTGCTCACGGCGCGGCAGGAGACCCAGCTGCTTCAGAACCTGATTCTGGGCGTCATCCAGCTCACCAGTGCGGCGATCGCGATCATGCTCACCGTCTATCTCATCCCCAATGAGATCGAGCGGCGCACCATCTACACGATCCTGAGCAAGCCGGTGGAACGCTGGCAGTTCATCCTGGGCAAGTACTTCGGCGCCGTGGGAGCCCTCGGCCTGATGATGGCCCTGATGACGGTGGTTCTGATCTTCGTCTTCTGGCTCCAGCAGCGAGAGGCGGCGACCCCGGCGACCCTCGCGGCCCTGGCCCGAGTTCCGGTGGCCTACTTCGTCCAGATGTCCCTGCTCTCGGCGGTGGCGATCTTCTTCAGCACCTTCTCGCCGGCGATCGTCAACATCTTTCTGTCCGGCGGCGTCTACCTCATCGGCTCGACGTTCAACTCGCTGACCCAGAACATCGCCGAAAACGAGAATCTGGCGGCGGGAGCGAAGCTGATGGTGCAGGTGTTGAATGCAGTGGTGCCGAACTTCCAGAGCTACAGCGTGCAGAGCGCGTCGGTGGCCGCGGTTGAGGCGTCCAGCCCGTTGATCTACTACATCAACATCACCCTGTACGCGGTGTTCTATGTGACGATTCTGCTGATCGGCTCCGTGCTGATCTTCCAGAAGCGCGAGGTCTGAACTTCCCATGGGCATGAAGCATCGAAATCCGATCCAGCGCAAGGCTCCGTTGCTCTACGGAGCGATGGCGGCCTGTGCGCTGTTCCAGGGCCTGATGCACACGTTCGCCGTGATGCCGACCTGGACGAAGCAGTACGCCCCGCCGGGCAACATCCGGTCGGGCCTGTCGCCGGACCAGCTCCTGGCGACGCTGTTCGGCTTCCGCGAACTGGTCGCGGGCATCCTGTGGGTTCAGGCCGACTCGTTCTTCGATCAGGGCCGCTACGACGCGGTTCTGCCGATCATCCGGCTGGTCACTTGGCTGGATCCTCGGCAGATCGACGTCTACGCGACGGGCATGTGGCACATCGGCTACAACTTCACCGACGAGGAGAGCCGGTCCGACCGGCGCTACATCCCCTCGGCCCTCGCCCTGGGCAAGGAAGGCGCGCGGAACAATCCGCAGACCTACGAGCTGTTCTTCGAGACCGGCTGGCTTTGGTACCACAAGGTCGACGACGACTACAACCAGGCGGTGCGCTGGTTCGAACAGGCGATCGAGCGTCCGGACATGCTGGAGGCTCGCCGCAACCTGCTGGCGAACGCGTACAAGCGGAACGGCCAGATCGACCGGCAGTACGAGTACATGAAGGGGCTCTATGATCGGGCCCAGGAGAAGTTC
>JAKRSE010000063.1 GCA_022402505.1 Fimbriimonadaceae bacterium
AGGTGATCGGCGACCGGCTGACCGACCTGGACCGGATCGAAGGCGAGTTCGATCTGCTGATCGACACCTGCGCCTACATCCCCCGCCACGTTCAGACCTCCCACGACGCCCTGAAGGGCCGGGTTGGGAAGGTCTGTTTCATCAGCACGATCTCGGTCTACGACCACGAGCCGACCGAACCGTTGGATGAGGAATCGCCGGTTCTCGCCCCTCGCCGCGACACGGAAGAGGTGACCGCGGAGACCTACGGCCCGCTAAAATCGGCCTGCGAGCAGGACCTGGCCGGCTGGGGATGTCCGGTGCAGGTCGTCCGTCCGGGCTTCATCGTCGGCCCCTTCGACCCCACCGACCGCTGGACCTGGTGGGTCGATGCCCTCTCGCTGGGAGGCCGGGCGCCGCTCCCCCGCCCCGGCCAGCCGATCCAGTGGATCGACGTGCGCGACCTCGCCGCCTTCTGCCTGACCCTCGCCCGCGAGCAGGGACCGGGAATCTGGAACGCCTGCGGCCCGGTCGATCCGTCGGACCTCCGCTCGATGGTGCTGCGGATGGCCCTCGCCGTGAACCCGGAGACGGCCCTGGTGGACGCAGACTTGACCGAAGAATCGGGCATCCCGATGGTCATGGAGGGCTCCGAGGCGCATCGGCTGATGCGGGCCTCGAACCTTAAGGCCCTTGAGGCCGGACTGCGGCTGCGGCCGGTGGAAGAGACCGCCCGAGACACCCTCGCCTGGTGGCGCGGCCAGGACCGTGCGCCCAAGGTCGGGCCCAAGGCCGAAGAGGTCCTCGCCCTGCTCGATGGGGCGGGCCGCCCGTGACCGCCGCCGAAATCAGGATCGACCTCTCCCGGCCGATCGGGACGATCTCGCCCCTGCTTCACGGCCACTTTGCCGAGCAGCTCTTCGAGTGCGTCAACGGCGGGCTCTGGGATGTCTCGTCCGACCGGTTCCGGCCGGAGTTTCTGGCGGCCGGGGCCGATCTGGGGCTGGAGCTGATCCGCTGGCCGGGCGGCTGCTTCGCCGACGCCTACCGCTGGCGCGACGGAATCGGCCCGGCCGACCGACGCCCTCGGACCGTCGCCAGCCGCTGGGGCGTCGATGAGATCGGGACCCACCGCGTCGGCTCGCACGAGTTCATGGACTTCTGCCGCCAGACCGGCGCCCGGTCATGGCTGAACCTGAACGTCGGCACCGGGAGTCCCCGCGAGTCGGCCGAATGGTTCGAATACATGACGATGGCCTCCGGAACAAGCCTGAGCGACCTTCGAGCCGAACACGGGGCTCCTGAGCCTTTCGGAATCGACTTCTGGGGGATCGGGAACGAGAGCTGGGACTGCGGCGGCAAGTTCACTCCTGCCGAGTACGCCGAGCAGTACCGCCGCCATGAATCGGCCATCCCCCGACTCCGCGGAGTGCCAAGAAGGTTCATCGCCGCCGGACCGGACGGCAACAAGCCGGAGGAGCGAGAAGTCTGGACCCGTGAGCTCTTGAGCCGCCTGGCCCTGTGGCGTCGGCCCGCAGTTCATGCGGTGGACGCTCACTTCTACACCTGGGGCGACCGGGAGGCGACCGGAACCTCCGACTCCTACACCGGAGACCAGTTCGCGGCCATGATCGCCCGGACGCTGGAAGTCGAACCCATGCTCCGCGAGCAGCGGGCCCTTTTGGACGCCTTCGACCCGACGATCAACCTGGTCTTGGGCGAATGGGGCAACTGGCACCCCGACGCCAACGGCAACCGATTCCGAACCCGAGTGACGATCCGCGACGCCGTCTGCGTGTCGGCGACTCTGGACCTTCTGCATTCGATGAGCCGCGAGGTCTCTGCCGCGACCTACACGATGCTCTGCAACGTCCTCTCGCCTCCCTTCCAGACCGACGGCGGCGTCCCGATCCTGACTCCCGTCTACCACGCCTTCCATCTCCACCGCACCCACCGAGGCGGGGAGGCCCTCCCGGTCGAAATCGACTCGGATCCGGTGAGCTGGTCGGCCGCGGGTGAAGCCGGGACCATCCCGGGCCTCAGCGCATCCGCCAGCCGAAAGGACGGGCGGATCCATGTGACGGCCGCGAACCTGAACCCCTGGGAAGACTGCGAGGTCCGGCTCGGTCCCGAGGTCGGGCGGGTCGTGGACTCGCGGCTCCTGGCCTCCGACGATCCGGCCTGGTCGAACGATGCCGCCCGCCCGGATCGGTTGTCGCCGCGACGCCTGGATGTGGATCGGGAGGCGTTCGGATCCCGGATCCTGAGGCTTCCGCCCGCGTCAATCGCGGCCGTGACCCTGGAAGCCCCGACCCCGGCGGGACTCTAGAGAACCGAGGCCCCCGTTCCGACGTCTAGAGAGAAGACAGACAACGGGGGCGCCAGGCTTCGACAGAGCCGGCCAGCTCACCGGCTGCGAGCCGAGGTTGATCGGTGGGCCTCGTAAAAAGCCGATCAAAAAGCAACTGCGAACGACAACTTCGCCTTCGCTGCCTAATGTGCAGTGCGTCCCCTCTCAGCCCGCCGACGGCGGAGAGCCTTGACGTCGCAAAAGTCGGATCGCCGCCAGGCCTCTGCTCGGGGCTGAATCGGCTAAATCAATCGGGCTAAGCGGCGCTCAGCCTGCCCTGCGGAGAGGGCGCCGTCGAAAAGAAACGTCAGGGATACGCTCGTAGACGCCGCTGAAACTGCGGTTTTGGAAGGGGGTTCGATTCCCCCCGCCTCCACCATCGTCTGGTTGTTTGCCCGGGTTGGTTCGGTTGGGGCAGACTGAACCTGTGACCCCTTACGATCTTCTCATCGACCTCCATCTCGTCGGCGATCGGCAGGGGCCGGGGAGCCCGGAGATGACCGGGCGAGCCATCGACCTGGCCGGACTGCGAGGTCGGCGGGGACTGAGGATCGCCGACATCGGCTGCGGAACCGGGGCGGCTGCCCGGCGGCTGGCCCGCGAGCTCGACGCCGAAGTCGTTGCCGTGGACCTCTCGACCGAATTCCTGGCCGAGCTGATCCGGCGAGCCGAGGCAGAGGGCTTGGCCGACCGAATAAGGACGGTCGAAGCCTCGATGGCCGACCTCCCCTTTGCGGATGAAGAGTTCGACGTGATCTGGTCGGAAGGGGCGATCTACAACGTCGGGTTCGAGGCCGGAGCAACCGCCTGGAAGCGGTTCTTGAAGCCGGGCGGATGGCTCGCGGTTTCCGAGATCACCTGGACCGGCTCCGAACGGCCGGCCGAGGTGACCGATTATTGGGAGGCCGAGTATCCGGAGATCGGCGAGGCGGAGGCCAAGCTTCAGGCGCTGGAGCGGGCCGGATACCGTCCGCAGGCCCACTTCCTCCTGCCCGCCGACTGCTGGACCGACGGCTACTACCGACCCCTGGCCGACTGTCTGGATGCCTTCTTGGATCGGCATCACCGAAGCGAAGCCGCCCTCGCGCTCGCGGCCGAAACACAGGCGGAAATCGACTTTCACACCCGGCACCAGGAGCACTTCACCTACGGCTTCT
>JAKRSE010000064.1 GCA_022402505.1 Fimbriimonadaceae bacterium
GGGCTGGAGGAAACGCCTCGTCCTGAGGCCGCCGAATCATCCTTGTCCACCGATCCTTCCCGACCGGCGCTTGGACGAGTCCATGGTAGCTGATTGAATCACCAGGGAGGCGGGCATTTGCAGCAGGTCGGGCAAAACCGGTGGATTTGCCTGGCGGGACTTGGCCCGAAGATGGCATGGCCTGCCCATGCAGGCGTGGAAGGGAGCCGGCTGGTCGCATCCGCAGCGTCTGGCCCCGGTGGCGGTGGAGCCCGTACTCCTCCGATACCGAAGGTGGAAGCGGGTGATCGATCTGGTCGGAGCCCTGCTGCTGATTCTGGCCCTTTCGCCGATCTTCCTGGTGGTGGCGGCGCTCATCAAGCTCACGAGCCGCGGGCCGCTGTTCTATGTCAGCCGACGGGTCGGCATGAACGGCGTGGTCTTCAACTTCTACAAGTTCCGGTCCATGTACATGGACGCCGAGGCCCGAAAGGCCGCTTTGGCGGCCCAGAACGAGCAGTCCGGGCCGATCTTCAAGATGAAGAACGATCCACGGATCACCCCGGTCGGCCGGTTCATCCGGAAGTTCAGCCTGGACGAGCTTCCCCAGATCTTCAGCGTCCTGAAGGGCGACATGAGCCTCGTCGGCCCCCGGCCCCAGCTCGAGTCGGAGGTCGCCTGCTACTCGCGCTTCGATCGGGAACGGATGAGCGTCCGGCCGGGCCTTACCTGCTACTGGCAGATCATGGGCCGCAGCGATCTCTCCTTTGAAGAGTGGATGATGCTGGACCATCGCTACCTGCGTCAGATGAGCTTCTGGGAGGACCTGCGGATTCTGGTCCGGACGCCCAGAGCGGTGATCTCCGGCAAGGGGGCCTATTGAGCGCCGAGCCGATCCCGCCGCAGAAGGAGTTTCGGGTCGATCGGCGGAGCGGCCGCCAAGCGCCCGTGAAGGAGGATCGCCGTCGCCCGGAGAACGCCCCGAAGAACGTGGTCTATGTGCAGCCTTCCTGGGCGGCTGCCCCGGTGCGGCGTCGGACGCTTCTGGCCCGTCTCGCCGACCGGATCAGAGAGAGCCGGACCCTGGCCTGGCTCGGCCTTGAGCTGAGGATCGTCCTTCTGGTGGCGGTGATCGGCGGTCTGGCCTGGGTCGGGCTGCGGAGCGTCTACGTCACGAAATCCCAGTCCGGCCAGGACCTGATCCCCGGGCTCCACGCGCCCAACCTCTTCCCATTTCTTCGCTGAATCGCCTGCGATTCGTCGTAGACTGGCGGAAGGAACCGGTGAGCTTGCCGGTCCCGAGTCGGCACCATCGGGGAGTCGAGCCCGTTGAACCTGATCCGTGGGTCTCGGGGTGAGATGCCACAGTGAGAATGCCGAAGATGATGAATCAGGGAGGAACCTAGCCATGTCGAAGGATCAAGAGGCGGTGATGAGCGGTCAGGGGGCGCCGGAGCCGGCGGCCGCGCCTGCGGCTCCGGGGCGTGCCGGCCCGAAGTTCGATTTCGAGGCGGTGCTGACCGGGCTCAAGCGGCCCGAGTCGCTGGCGACGATCGGTCTGGCGATTGCCGCCATCCTCGCGTTTCTGCCGCTGTTCCAGTTCGTCTGGCCGCTTTGGCTGGATTCCGACTCCTACTACCAGCACGGCCTGCTGATTCCGTTTGCGGCCGCCTACATCATCTGGTCCAAGTGGGACAAGCTGCAGGAGATCCCGGTCAAGGGAAGCTGGATGGGATTGGTTCTGCTGATCCCGGTTCTCTACCTCACTGTGCTGGCGAACCGGACGGTGATGCCGCTCTTGCTTTCGGTGCTCTTCGTGGCAGCTCTGCTCTGCCTGGCGCTCTTCGTGGCGGGGTGGAAGTGGACGTGGGGGCTGGCTCCCGGCATCGGCTTCCTGATTCTGGGCCTGCCGATTCTGGACCGCTACATCGACCAGATCACCTTCAAGCTCCAGGTCATCTCCACCGACACCGCCGAGTTCATGCTCAAGGGGGTCGGGCTGAGCGTGCTGCGGTTCAATGACACGGTCCTGCAGCTGGACAACTTCGACCTGAACATCGCCGAGGCCTGCAGCGGGCTGAAGACGACGATCGCCGTCTCGGCCGCCGTGGTCTTCTTCATGCTCATCACCCGGCTGCGGTGGTGGGGCTACGTTCTGCTCTCGGTGGTGGCGATTCCGCTCAGCATCATCGTGAACGGCTTCCGGATCGCGCTCATCGGCCTGGTGGGCAACAGCCAGGGCGCCGAGGCGGGGATCGCCTTTCACGACTACAGCGGGTACATCGCGCTCGCCGTCTGTTTCGCCGCCCTCTGGGGCCTGACCAAGTTTGTGGAGGACCGAAGTTGATCAAGCGCATGGCCGTCGGGGCCGTTCTTTGTCTGGCGGCAGCCGGCCTGACCTTCCTGCGACCCGGGCTCTCGGGCGAGCGTCCGGACGAGGCCTGGATGGAGAAGGTGACGCCGGAGACGGTGGCCGGGATGACCTTCCGCCGCTCGCCGGACAACCCGGCTCAGAGCTACCGGATGTCGCAGGCGACCTACGACCAGCTGAAGCCCTTCGGCATCGTCTCCCGAGTCTTCGAAGGCAAGGGCCGCAGCTACGACGCGGTGGTCATCGCCGGGGACAATGCGGATTCGTTCCACGACCAGCGTTGGTGCTTCGAGTCGCAGGGCTGGGAGATCAAGTCCGACAAGGTCGTGGAGATCCGCGGGGAGGGAGGCACCTACCCGATGCGGCAGCTGGACCTGATGGGCCCCAGCGGCCCGGCTCTGGCCCTCTTCTGCTTCCGAGGCCCCTCCGGCCAGATCTTCGACACCTTCAACCCCATGTGGCAGGACTTCTTCATGAAGGAGCTGACCACCGGCCGGGTCCAGGGCGGCGAGTTCTTCCGGTTCATCGACCTGGGCGGGTCTGATGATCCGGAGGGTCTGCACGCCTTCGCGGCCGCCTTCTTGGATGAGGCCCTGCCGAAGATCGATGCGGCCAAGGCGGGGCGGGCGTCACCGTGAGTCGGGGGCGGACCCGTCTTGCTTACGTGGCGAGCCATCCCATCCAGAATCAGGCTCCTCTCCTTCGCCGGATCGCGGCGGAGACGGACGTCGATCTGACGGCCTTCTTTTGCAGCGACTTCTCGGTCCGGGGCTACCGTGACCGAGAGTTCGGGCAGGAAGTGGCCTGGGATGTGCCGCTCACCGAGGGGTACCGCCATCGCTTTCTCCGCCGGTTCGGGCCGGACGACACCGCCCACGCCTTCTGGCCCATCACCGAGTCGATCGGCCGTATCCTGCGGGCCGAATCCTTCGATGCGGTCTGGTGCCACGGCTATTCGCACCCGAACACGCTCCGGACCCTCCTCAGCGCGCACCGCGCCGGGATCAAGACCCTCGTGCGATCCGACATCTTCGAAGGCTCGGCGCAGGGGACCGGCCGTCTGCGCCGGCTGAAGGACGCCCTGGTCCGGAGGATCTTCCAGAACGTGGACCGGTTCCTGGCCG
>JAKRSE010000065.1 GCA_022402505.1 Fimbriimonadaceae bacterium
CCTAGACCAGACCTTGTCGGTTCGCCCGCAGAAGGGTCGATTTAGATCGATGTCAGTGCGGGTTCAGTTTGGGGTCAGTGCGTGACCAGATCGGTTCGTGTACTTTTATAGCTCTTATCCAGTTTCCGGGACGTGCTAGACTTCCACCAGCGGCAGCCAAGAGGGCAGCCGCCCCCGCAGAAGACGGAGACGCGAGGTCCCCCGCTGGGAGCCATGGAGGCAACCGGAGGGGAGATGGACCCGCGATCCTCCGCCTTTCATCCTCCCGAAGGTCCACTGCCATGTCCGGAAAAGACGCCGAACCGATCAGAGAGCTCCCGGCTCCCACGGTCGTCACGGTCGCCTGCGATGTCCAGGGTCGGCTCAGCATTCCGGAGACCCATCGGGCATGGATGTCCGATGGAGTCGCCTTCTGCACGGATACGGACCGGGCCATCTATATTCTTCCTGCACGCACATGCACGTCGATTGATGGACTGCTTGGGACCTTCGACGGTTCGAATCTGGTCTCGGCGATCGCAAGCGAGGCCTTCATGGACCTCCAGCTTCGGTTCCAGGGACTGAGGTCCGAGATCGTCAGCCTCGATTCGGCCGGAAAGGTGACGGTGCCGGCCGTGATCCGGGAGCTCTCGAGCTACAAGCCCTGGGTGAAGGGGCAGACCGAGGGCAACCCGGCATTCCTTGTCCCGCTGGGCAACCACTTCGTCCTGGTCGATCGGGCGCGGCTTCGCGAGCACATGGCCGGGGAATCTCTCTTCGCCGACCTCGTGGGGAAGATTCGACAGGCGAAGGAGGACTTCGTCTACCTTCAGCAGGCCCAGCTGCTGGATGACCACGATCCGCTCGGCCGGTCTCAGGGGACGCGGCGATGAACGCTGCCCCCACGCACGTCCCGGTCATGACCGCCGAGGTGATGGCCGCGATGGATCTCCGCCCGGGCGACGTCTACATCGACGGAACCCTGGGTCTGGCGGGCCACGCTCGGCTGGCGGCGCGACGGATCGCTCCCGGGGGCATGGTCCTCGGGCTGGACTGGGATCAGGAGATGCTGGCCCGCGCCCGGGCCGTCCTGGCCGACCTCCAGGAGGTTCACGTGGCGACGGTCCACGCCTCCTTTCACGATCTTGAAACCTGCGGCAAGGATGCACTCACGGCCCATGGAAGGGCCAAAGCCTCCGCCGGCGGAATCCTGTTCGACCTCGGGGTGAGCAACGTTCACCTCAGCGAGGCCGACCGAGGATTCAGCTTTCGGAATGAAGCTCCGCTGGACATGAGGATGGACCGGACGAGCCGCGAGTCGGCCGCCGCCTGGCTGAACCGGGCGACTCCGGCCGAGATCGAGGACGTTCTCTGGAGCTATGGCGACGAGCGGTGGGCGCGCCGAATCGCTCAGGTCATCGTGGCCCGGCGACCGCTGCACACCACCACCGATCTGGCCGAATGCGTCCTGGCAGCCATCCCGGCAGCCAAGCGTGACGCGAGAATACATCCGGCTACGAGGTCGTTTCAGGCGGTGAGGTGTCATGTCAATGATGAGCTTGAACCGCTTGGCGGTGCGATTCTGCACGCGGCCCACTTCCTCCGCCCCGGCGGCACCCTGGTCGTTCTCTCGTATCACTCCGGCGAGGATCGCCGCGTGAAGCTGGCCATGAAGCAGGCGGCGGCCGAAGGCGATTTCGAAATCCTCTACAAGAAGCCACTCGAGCCGGATCAGGCTGAAGTCGCCTTGAATCCCAAGGCGAGGTCGGCCCGACTCCGCGCTCTCCGACGAACCTCTCAATCATGACGCCCCATGAAAAAGACCGCTGAACCCCAAAGAACCAAGTCCAGGCGAGCCCGCCCAAGAAGTCTCTCCGAATCGAGAGTCGATCACGCCGGCCAGAGCCGCCGGCTCCGCCAGAGCCGCCGCAGCGAGGAGTCTGTCCGTCTCCAGTCTCGCCCGAAGCCGACCCGCGCCCGCCGCGCCCGAGGAGCCGAGGGCATGGGCCCGGTCATCTTCGGCTGCGTCGCTCTGCTCGGCCTGATCTTCGGCCTCATGTGGTCGCTGATGACGGCCGGAGCGATGGAAACGGAGGCTGAGAAGGCGCTCATGGCCGCCGAGCGACAGTATCAGGAACTGCAGCAGATGAAGGAGAAGCTTCGCACCGCCGAAGCCGACTCCTTTGTCGTCTCCGAGTTGAGGACCGACGAATCGTGAAGAAGCGGCGGAAGAAGATCGTCTACCGCGAGATCCCGCGCCTCAGTACAGAAACGGGGATGGCCTTTCTGATGGCGGGCATGGGGGCCTTGGTCCTCGGCACCACGGGAATGATCGCCTTCCGCCATCTCTCCCCCGCGTCCCGCGAGTCCGGCTCTGGACCGGAGCCGGCCCCCGAGCCGTTCGGCTCGATCGTCGCGCTTGACGGCTCTCCCATCGCGGCCTCGGTGACCGATGACGAACTGAAGCTGAACCCGAGGCGGGCTCCCGTTTCCGGAACCTTCGCGCTGGCGATGGGATATGCAGGCGGCACGTCGCCGCTCAGGATCGCCGAAGCCGGCCTGGCGCGGTTCGAGGAAGCCAAGCCGAAGGGCCGGACCTGGGTGCTCGGCGAGGTGCCCAACGGAAGGCTGACCCCGGAAGCGGCTCACCGCGAATTCTCCAACCCCGGCACCGAAGTCGCCCGGAACATCCGGCGCGTCTATCCGTCCGGCCCCGGGCTGGCAGGCCTGGTCGGGAGCGATCGGCAGGAGAAGAAGCTGGTTCCGGCCGAATTCGGCGCGCCCGGCACGGTCACCAACCCGGGCGCAAACCGGAGCGAGGCCTGGTTCGCTGAGTTCCTGGCCACGGGAAGCCTGGACCGCGGCCGGTTCGGTCGGGCCGTGGAGGTCGACGCGATGGACGCAACGGCCCGCGCCCGAATTCTCGCCGAATCTCGACGAGAGGGCGGCGACCGAACCGTCAAGCTGACCATCCAGCCCGACCTCCAGCGCAAGGCCCAGCAGCTTCTGGACCTTCACGCGGAGAGGCTGGGCGCGCTGGAGGGCGTCGTCCTGGTCATGGAAACGAAGACCGGGAGGATCGCTGCTGCCGCCAACTATGAACCGAAAGACGGCGAGGCGGGGCGAAGCCAGGGCGACGCCCGATACAGCGGACCGTTTCTTCCGATCACCGCCCTCTATGCCCCCGGCTCCCTCATGAAGCTCTGGACCCTGGCGGCGGCCGTTTCGGAAGAGAAGGTGACCGGGACCGAGATCTTCCACCCCCGCCTCTTGATGAAGCCCGAAGGCATGTCCGGCAAGGCGATCTCCAATCGAAGGAACATCCCCCTGGGTCCGGTCAACGCCGAGGGCGCCATCGCGATCTCCTGCAACACGACCGCGGCGGAATGGGCGCTCCGCGTCGGGCAGGATGCCTACATGAGGCGCCTCAAGTCCACGGGCCTCTTCGATCGGCCGCTGCACTACGGGATAGACGACCTGTGCGACGCTAGCGG
>JAKRSE010000066.1 GCA_022402505.1 Fimbriimonadaceae bacterium
GTGAGGGGTTGGTCGAGTTTGGTGTCGCCCCAGGTGAGGGTCGCGGTGTAGTCGCCGGAAGCGACCAGGAAGGGATTGAACATCAGGTCCTGGCCGCCGTCGGGAAGCTGCTGCTCCTCCTTGGGCTGCAGATCCCAGACCGCCCGGTTGAGTCCGGGAGCGTTGGGGCCCGTCAGTTCGGCCACCACCAAGCCCGCGCCGTTCTTGATCGTGATCTTCACGGGCTCGTCCTTCCATTCCGGCAGCCAGTAGTTCAGCACCGCGCCGAAGGGCCGGTTCTTGGCTCGGAAGAGCTGGTCCGTCCAGAGTCCGCCATAGGTCAGGAAGCCGTGCGGCCTGGCGGGAAGCACCGGGAAGAACGCCGCCCCGCCGAGATCGGTCGGGCCCGCCAGCGGAGCGAGCATCGAGGCGTCGTCCAGGATCCAGATGCTCCGACCGTGGGTTCCGAGGATCAGATCCTTGGTGACCGGATGCTGACGGATGTCGTCCACCGGGGTCGTCGGCAGAGCCTTCCCGTTGATCCGAATCCAGGTCGCGCCTCGGTCGAAGGAGGCATGGACCCCGTTTTCGGTGCCGGCGTAGAGCAGGTTCGGGTTGTCCAGGTCCTCGCGAACCACCTTGACGCTCCAGCCCTTCGGAAGATCGCCGGTGACGTCGTGCCAGGTCTCGCCGAAGTCGTCGGTGAGCAGGATGCAGGGGTCCATGTCGTCGGTGCGATGGCCGTCCACCGAGACCACCGCCCGACCGGCGGAAGCCTTGCCCGCGTCGATCCGGCTGATGTAACGGCCTCCGACGAGGGACTCCGGCGTGACGTTGGCCCACGTCGAGCCTCCGTCCCGGGTCACGTGGATCAAGCCGTCATCCGAGCCCGCCCACAGGACTCCCGCATCGAGCGGCGATTCGGCCAGCGTCACGACCGTGCCATAGGTTTCGGCCGCCGATCCCGTCGTCTGAATCTTGTCCACCTCGGCCCGGGTCAGGTCGGGGCTGATCTTCTCCCAGGCTTCGCCTCGGTCCTTCAGTCGGAAGACATGGTTGCCCGCCAGGTAGAGGGTCGTCGGTTCGTGGGCGGAGACGAAGAACGGCGCGTTCCAGTTGAATCGGAAGCGGGCCTGGCCTTCGGCGGGCTCTGGCGCGATCTTCCGCTTCTCGGCGGTGCGGAGGTTCACGCGGACGAGGTTGCCGCCCTGCCATTCGCCGTAAACGACGTCCGGGTCGGTGGGGTCGAAGTCGGCGTGGAATCCGTCGCCCCAGAGAACGTGCTGCCAGTCCGCGTTGGTGATCCCGGTCCGGGTGTCGTCGCCCTCTTCCTTGTCGGCCCGCCGACGGCTGCTGCTGGGTCCGATCCAGGTTCCGTTGTCCTGCAGCCCGCCCATGACCCGGTAGGGTTCCGAGCGGTCGAAGGCGACGTTGTAGAACTGGCCGACCGCCATCGTGTTCAGGAACTGCCAGGTCTTGCCACGGTCGAAGCTCTGGTAGATGCCTCCGTCGCTGCCGTTGATCACCAGGTCGGTGTCGTCGGGATCGACGAGGAAGGCGTGCATGTCCACGTGCATCTTGGGGCCGAATCCGGTGCGGAAGGTCTGGCCGCCGTCGTCGCTCACCTCGACGTGCCAACCCAGCTGATAAATCCTCTGGCTGTCCTTCGGGTCAAACTTGATGGTGCTGAAGTAGAAGGCCCTCGGGGTGCGGACGCTCAGGCGGGTCCAGGTCTCGCCGCCGTCCTCGCTTCGGAAGACTCCTCCGGCCCGGCTGCGGTCATCGCGGATGCTGGAGGTGCCGTTCTCGTCGCTCTGGACGCAGGCGATCAGCACCTTGGGGTCGGCGGCGAAGATGTCGAAGCCGATTCGACCGGTCACCGTCGGGAGTCCGTTGGTGAGCTTGGTCCAGGTCTTCCCGGCGTCGGTGGACTTGTAGAGGCCGCCTTCCGAGCTGCCGCTCTCGAAGCCCCACGGGAAGCGCCGCCGGAAGTACATCGCGGCGTAGACCGTGTCGGGATTCTTGGGATCGACCTGAACCTGCACGCAGCCGGTCCGGTCGTCGAACTGCAGGACCGGCGACCAGGTCTTGCCTCCGTCTTCGGTCTTGTAGACCCCCCGCTCGGTGTTCAGACCCCAGAGCCGGCCCAGGCAGGCGGCGTAGCAGACATCCGGATTGCGCGGATCGACGGCCAGGCTGGGGATGTCATGGCTTTCGCCCAGGCCGACGTTCGTCCAAGTCTTCCCCCGGTCCGCCGAGCGGAAGACGCCGCAGCCCCAGCTGCTGCTGTTCCGGCCGTTGCCTTCGCCGGTGCCAAGCCACAGGATTCGGCCCCGACCCAGCTTCTCGCGGTCCTTCTTCGATTTCTTCTTCTCTTCGGCCGTCCAGCCGTCCCAGTCGGCGGGGGCATCGGCGACGGCGATCGATCCGATGCACGAGGTCTCCTGGTCGTCGAAGAGGGGCTCGAAGGTGACGCCGCGGTTCTCGGTGCGCCAGAGTCCGCCCGTGGCGAAGCCGGCATAGAAGCATCGGCTGTTGCCGGGCTCGAAGGCGAGGCAGCTGACTCGGCCGCTCATGAGAGCCGGGCCGATGCAGCGCCAGTCCAGGCGGCGAAAGTCGGCCGTCTGCAGTGACCGGATGGACGTTTCGGACATAGGCAGAGGATGACACAGGGGCCCGGTCGCCGGCCCGTCAGCCCGATTTTCGCCTGGGGGAAGAAGTTCTTGGGGAGGGATGTCGATTTCGTCCAAGGCCGTTCGATCTCCTTGCGTGACCGGCCGAGGCCGGTCGTTCAAGAGCAAGAACCATGAAGACTCTCGCCACTCTCATCCTGGCAGGCCTGGCCCTCGCCTCCATCGCCCTGGGCACGGCCGGCCGCCCCTCGGCTCCGACCGAATTCGCCGTTCTGTTCCACGAAAGCCAGGAAGGCTTTGCCGCCCGTTCCGGAACGAAGGCCGCCGACTACTGGGAGGCCTGGGGCGGCTACATCGGCCGAATCGGGCAGAGTGGGAAGCTCGTCTCCGGCAGCGCCCTTCAGGCTCCCTCGACCGGATGGAGCAGCCCGAGTCGGGAAGAGAAGACCCGCATCAGCGGCTACCTGATCATCCGTGCCGAGAGCCTGGAAGAGGTGCGGACCCTCGTCGCCGGCTGCCCTGCGCTCAAGCAGGGGGGAGGACTGGAGATTCGACCTCTGGAAGTCATGAGCAACAATGGAGGCGGACTCTGATGACCCTGGCCCTCCTCTTTCACGAGACCGACGCCGAGCTGGCCCGACGCCAGGGACCCGACGCTCAGGAGTACTGGGGTGCCTGGAGCCGCTACATCGACCTGCTCGCCGATGAAGGCGTCCTGGTGCGCGGTGCGGGCTCCGGCCTTCAGGAGCCCAAGACCGCCCGGACCGTCCGGGTTCAGGACGGCCGGACCGTGGTTCAGGATGGACCCTTCGCCGACACCAAGGAGATGCTCGGCGGCTTCGTCCTGATCACGGTGG
>JAKRSE010000067.1 GCA_022402505.1 Fimbriimonadaceae bacterium
GCTTGAAGAGCTTGGGCCGAACCGGCAGGGTTCCATCGATCCGAATCCCCTGAGCGGTGGCCTCGACGTTCCGAACCCAGCTTCGGATCATGTAGGTCTTGCCGTCCGCGCTCCAGCTGGTCTTCGCCCCGGCCATGCGAGCGGCTTCGGAGAGGCTGACCATCGGCCGGCCCTGGTGGATGATCATTCCCACCCGGATGGTGCGGGAATCGACCGAGATGTCCGCATCCTGGAGGCGGGTGACGACGCTCCAGCCCCATCGCCGCACCAGATTGGGAGAGGCGTAGACCTCGTCGCCGACCTTGGCGCCTTCGTTCGAGACGTCGTGGTAGGTGAACCGAATCTGAACCGGGACCGCCTCGGGCCGCAGGTTCACATCCTGGGCCAGGGTCGCCGACAGGGCCATCCATGACCCAACCAGGGCGAACAAAATCCTTTTCATGAATTCATCCTGAGTCTGCATTATAGGACGAGTCGGAGACGGAAAAGTCTCGTTTCAGTACACTCGGCCTCCCGGAGCGGGCGATTGGCTCAGCGGTAGAGCATCTCGTTTACACCGAGAGGGTCGTGGGTTCGAACCCCTCATCGCCCACCAGATCTTCTCTTGGTTCAAGAAAGCGCCCCGGCCGGGGGCCTGGGGCCGATGCCAAGTCAGGCCGGGTTCACGGGTTCGCCTGATCGGCTCACGCGTTCACTCGGCCTGGTGTCCGGCGCCCGGCAGCTCAGTTCACCTGCACGACTTCGAAGGCTTCCACGACGTCGCCTTCCTTGAAGTCTTCCCAGCCGTCGAAGCGGAGGCCGCAGTCTTGGCCGGCGTTCATCTCGCGGACGTCCTGCTTGACGTTCTTGAGGCTGGCGAGCTTGCCGGTGAAGACGACCTCATCGCCCCGGCGGACGCGGACCTGGCTGTTTCGGGTGATCTTGCCTTCGACGACGTGGCTGCCCGCGACCTTGCCCGCTCGGGTGAGCTTGAAGACGGCGCGGATTTCGACCTTGCCCTGCTCCTCTTCCTCGAACTTGGGTTCCAGGCGGCCCTTGATCGCGTTCTCGATGTCCTCCACCAGCTCATAGATGATGGTGTAGGTTCGGATTTCGATCTTCATCCGCTCGGCGGCCGTGCGGGCGTTGGGTTCCGGCTTGACGTTGAAGCCTACGCAGATGGCATCGGCGGCCGAGGCCAGCAGGATGTCCGATTCGGTGACCGCTCCCACGCCGCTGTGCAGGATGCGGATGTCGACTTCGGCGTGCTTGATCTTCTCCAGCATGCCTCGCACCGCCTCGACCGAGCCCTGCACGTCGGCCTTCACGATGAGGTTGAGGCTCTGCGCCTCGTCTCCGTCGAAGGCCCGCTTGAGGTCGCGGAGGCTGACCTTGCGCTTGGGGGCGACCAAGGTCTTCACCCGTTCGGTCTCGATCCGCTTGTCCGTGATCTCCCGGGCTTCCTTCTCGGTGGAAACGACATGCACCACGTCGCCCGCCATCGGCACATCGCCCAGGCCGAGGACTTCGACCGGAACCGAGGGCCCGGCCTCCTTCAGCTTGACGCCCTGCCAGTCGCTGAGCGCCTTGACCTTGCCCCAGGCCTTGCCGGCGTAGAGAATCTGGCCGATGCGGAGGGTTCCCTCCTGCACCAGAACGGTGGCGACCGAACCGCGACCCCGCTCCAGCTTGGCCTCGATGACCACGCCGCGGAAGTCGCCCTTCGGGTCCGCCTTCAGCTCCATGATCTCGGCCTGCAGAAGAATCTGTTCGAGCAGGTCCTGGACGCCTTCGCCGGTGATGGCCGAGACATTGACCGTCGCCACATCGCCGCCGTAGGCTTCGGGGATCAGCTCGTGGGCCGGAAGCATCTGCAGGACCTTGTCCGGGTTTGCGGCGGGCTTGTCGATCTTGTTGACGGCGATGATGATCGGCACCTTCGCGTTCTTGGCGTGGCTGATCGCCTCGATCGTCTGGGGCATGATGCCGTCGTCGGCGGCGACGACCAGAATCGCAATGTCGGTGACCTGGGCTCCACGGGCCCGCATCGCGGTGAAGGCGGCGTGGCCGGGAGTGTCCAGGAAGGTGATGAGGCCTTCGGGAAGGGTCACCTGGTAGGCGCCGATGTGCTGGGTGATGCCGCCCGCTTCCTTGTCCACCACGTTCGTCTTGCGGATGTAGTCGAGCAGGGACGTTTTTCCGTGGTCGACGTGGCCCATGATCGTGACGACCGGGGATCGGAGCTGGGCTCCACCGGCCGGGGCGGACGCCTTCGTCTTGGGCTTGCCGGAGGCTTCCGGCGCGACCCATTCGACCTCGTAGCCCAGAGCCTCGACCAGCTTCTCGGCCACTTCGTCTTCCAGGGTGGAGGTGATGGTCAGCATCTTCTTCAGCTTGCTGACGAGGGTCTTTTGGACTTCGACATCCTTGATTCCGAGAGCCTGCGCGATGTCGCGGGGGGTCCGGCCGGGCTGAAGGCGAAGGGTCTTGGTGCCGGAAACCGAGGCGAGTTCGCCCTGGATCAGCTCAAGCTCGTCGCCTTCTGCTTCAAAGTTCGAGCCGTCGTGTTCGACCCCAAGTTCGTTGAGGACCGCGAGCACCTGGCCCGGAAGGACCTTGTGCTTTTTGGCGAACTCAGAGACGGAAATCTGCATGCTGGTTTTCAAGTTTTACCTGGTGAGTCTGGGGAGGATTCGGGCAGGAGGGCGCGAAGCGCTTCGAGGTCCTGTCCGTTCAGGGTCGTGCGAAGGGCTCGGGCGAGCCGCCCCTTGCGGATGATCTCGGTGCGGCAGGTCGATCCCCCGCACCAGTAGGCTCCACGCCCGGGGCCGGGCCCCAGACGCCAGCCCTCGGCCGTGCGCGAGATTCGGGTCAACCGGCTCTGCTCGTGCCGGGTGCGGCAGACGATGCAGGACCGGATCGGACCTATGAAGACGCCTCCGGAGCGGCCCGCTCGGCGGCGGCCTGCGATTCGCTGCGGATGTCGATGCGCCAGTCGGTGAGGCGGCTGGCGAGGCGGACGTTCTGCCCGCCCCGGCCGATGGCGACCGAGAGCTGGGCGTCCGGAACCACCACGAAGGCCGACTTCTCGGGGACGTTCAGTCGGATGGAATTCACCTTCGCCGGGCTCAGGGCCTCGATGATGAACTGCTCGGGGTCCTCGCGGAAGGGCACGATGTCCAGCTTTTCCGGACGAAGCTCGTCCATCACCGCCTGGGCTCGGGAGCCTCGGGGACCGACGCAGGCGCCGACCGCATCGACCCGCTCGTCATGGCTGGCGACGGCGACCTTGGCCCGCTGGCCCGGCTCGCGGGCGACGGTGACGATTTCGACCAGACCTTCGGCGACCTCCGGGACCTCCAGCTCCATCAGCTTGCGGACCAGGTTCGGGTGGGTCCGGCTGACGATGACCTCAAGGCCGGGACCGCGATGGCTCTCTTCCAGCTTCAGAACATAGACCCGGTAGCGGTCGTTCGGAC